>CAZKEO010000135.1:0-5869 GCA_964551785.1 uncultured Eubacteriales bacterium
TTAGAAACCAAGGCTTGCACAGCACGCTCCTGGCCCACTATCTCGGTTAGGGCTGCTGGACGCAAAATTTCCATTGCGGACCTTGCTAACTGCTTGGACTCTAGTTCTTCCAAATGAGCCAGCTTTTTCAAGGTGTTTTCATTTTCGGGGCCTTGTTGTTCCTTAACCACCTGTTGCCGGATTTCGCGGACATATTCATCATGGCGTTCCTGCATCTTTTCAGCAATTTTTCTTTCCAACTTATCTTCAACCGTCTTACGGGCAATCAAATCGGCGATTTCTTCTTCAATATCATCTAGTAGCAGATTCAAATCCGCGTCATCTGGGAGTTTCTCAATGGTAGGATCTTCGAACACAATTCTCTGGAGAGCTATAATTCGCTCTTCTAGCAAATCTGAGCGCATATAATTTAGAGCATCTAGTTTGCCAGCCTTCATCACCAAGCGGTCAGAGCCATACAGATTTGATAACAGCGAAAAGAGCGCTTGTACCTGCCTTTTAAGCTGATCCTGTGTCGCTTTTTCATCTGTCCCACTCTTTGCTAGGCCGGTAAACCGCTCTAGGAAATTTTTCATTATTGGCCTTGCTCCTCTCTAGCTTTCCACTACCTGCACCTGAAAGGTAGTATGCACCTTTGGATGCAGTTTGGCATTAACCGGATAGACCCCTAAGGTCTTAATATTATCTTTTAACTCCAGTTTTTTCTTGTCTAACTTGATCTGATACTGACTAGCTAAAATGTCGGCAATATCTTTATTGGTAATCGAACCGAATAGCTTACCGCCTTCTCCGGCCTTCGTAGTTATCTTAATCACCAGGTCCTGAATTTTTTCAGCTAACTGCTGTGCTTCAGCTTCAATTTGTTGTTGTTTTTTAGTTTCGGCAGCATTTTTCATCTGCAGCTCTTTCATTTGAGCCGGGGTAGCTTCTACCGCAAGTTTGCGGGGAAAGAGAAAATTGCGGGCATAGCCTTCGGCAACTTCTACCACCACGCCTTTTTTTCCCAAACTTTTTACTTCTTGTAGTAAAATAACTTTCAAATAAAACGCCTCCTCTGGCACTATAATATTTATTGGGTAGCAATTCTTCGGAAATTAACTACTGGATCAAAAATACCGATTAAGGTTAGTAACACTAAGGCCAGTGGCAAATAAAAAACTATTAACAGCACAAGGCTAATTTTCAACATCTTAGGTAAAGCTTTTTTAGAGAAATAATAGCTCAGGACAGCTAGACCCAGCAACAGTCCTCCAAATAAGCTAACTAGCACAATATTTTTTCCTAGCACATCAGCTATGCCGCTACCGTTCCCTAACAGGAGTAAACTCAAGCCAGTTATCAAGCCCCAGATGGTATACCAAGGGAAACGCCAGTTAGCTAGTGGCAAATGCTGGGGAAGAGCCTGACGCTGCCTAGCCAGATAATAATAAGCCAGCTGATAATTTGCTAGGGCCATCAGAATGGCAGTGATAATCGTGATTCCCGAAGCTAACTGGAGAGTCAAGAGCCAGGTTTCTTGAAAAGCTTGGCGAAATTCTTCTTCGGTAGGTGCTCCGGCAGTTCCTACTAAGCCCACTTCTTTAAACATCGTTAAAATTTCAGTTTGTTGTTTTTCTATTTGTAGCTTAACTTCTTGATTATCGGAGGTTAACTGGTTAATTGTCACTCCCAAGAGCATCAACTGCATAACTACCGCTACTACTACACTATAGAGCATAATACGCTGGGCTGGCACAGCATTTTTATATAATAGTCCCATCACTAAGGCAAGAGACCCAATTTCCAAAATTACTATTAGGCCATTACTTGCACCGGCGGCCAAACTAACCACTAAACTGGCTAATAGGATTGCTAGACTTCCCTGCCTCAAGCCCTGCCGCCTAACTAGATAGACTACTGGCACTGCCCAAACTAACGAAACAAAAAAGCGCACTTCTGGTAAAACATACCCTGCCAAGGCCAACAGACCGGTAAGTAGTCCGGTAACTAACCATGGCATTATCGGCGAATATTTAAATGACATGTTGGTTTTCACCTCGTGTTTTCAGTTCACTTTGTGATAATTCGGCATCTTCAGTTGTTTTCCTGCCAAACAGTTTATTGCTATTATTAAGCAAAAAGGGAGCAATATTTGCTCCCTTTGTAAATCTGATTATTCGGTAGTAAATGGCAGCAAGGCTACCATTCTGGCCCGTTTAATTGCCACGGTGAGCTGTCGCTGATGCTTGGCACAGTTTCCAGAAATCCGACGTGGTAAAATTTTACCGCGTTCAGTTACGTATTTCTTTAATTTGCCGCCTTCTTTATAATCGATTGCTTCAACTTTGTCCACACAAAAGCTACATACGCGCTTTCTGGGACGACGTCCACGATCTCGACGCATTTTATTCCCTCCTAACCCTTACTTTTAAAATGGAATGTCATCTTCAGGGTGTGCATCTCCGCCAAATGCTGTGGCGCCGGAACCCATCCCGCCCCCGGAATCCTTAGGACTCAGGAACCTGACAGTATCTGCCACAACTTCAGTAACCCAACGTTTCTGGCCATCCTGACCATCAAAGGTACGAATCTGTAGACGACCATCTACTGCTGCCAATTTACCCTTACTTAGGTAGTTGGCACAGTGTTCAGCCTGGGTGCCCCAGACTACAATGTCAATAAAGTCAGCTTCTTTTTCGCCTTGCTGGTTTTTGAATTGACGATCAACAGCAAGTCTAAAGCTAGCAACAGCCTTGCCGTTAGGTGTATAACGCAGTTCAGGGTCTTTGGTAAGACGCCCAATCAGTACAATCCGATTTAACATAATTTACACCACCCTATGTTACCACAACTTACTTCTCGTTTCTCACAATCATGTGACGAATGATATCATCAGATATCTTCATAACCCGATCCAATTCATGGGCAGTTTCAGGCTTACCATTGAAATAACATAAAATATAATGGCCCTCTTTGAGGTCATTGATTTCGTATGCCATTCTCCGCTTTCCCCAACGGTCTAGCTTGGTAATTTCTCCCCCATTATTTTCTAAAAGGGTTTTAAACTTTTCTACAACCACATTTACAGCTTCTTCATCTAAAGCAGGGTTGATAATATACATTAATTCATATCCACGCACAATAATTCACCTCCTCCCTACGGACTAACGGCTCTATAACCTGTATAGAGCAGGGAAAAACGAGGCTTAAGAGCCTCAATTAGGAATTATATCACATTAGGAGTAGATAAGCAAGAATTAGACATTAAAGCGGAAATAGATAACATCTCCGTCCTTCACGATATATTCCTTACCCTCTAAACGCATCAAGCCTTTTTCTTTGGCAGCATTTTGGCTACCGCATGCAATTAGGTCAGCATAAGCCGTTACCTCAGCCCTAATAAAGCCCCGCTCAATGTCGGTATGGATCTTACCCGCCGCTTGGGGAGCCTTAGTGCCACTTTTAATGGTCCAAGCACGGACTTCCTGTACGCCAGCAGTAAAATAGGTCATTAAGCCTAATAGCTTATAACCGGTGCGAACTAGCTTGTCCAAGCCGGACTCAGCCAGGCCCAGATCCTCTAGAAACGGAGCCTTTTCCTCTTCTGGCAGCTCGGCGATTTCAGCTTCGATCTTAGCGCAAATGGTGACTACTTCCGCATTTTCTTGGGCGGCATATTGCTTGACTTCTTTAACCATCTGATTGTCTTCCCCAGCTAACAAGTCCTCTTCCGAGACATTGGCTGCGTAGAGCACGGGTTTGGAGGTGAGCAAATTAAGGGCCTTTACCAGTTCCCATTCTTCAGGAGTGGCGTCTACGGTTCTCGCTACGAAACCCGCTTCTAACACTTTTTGAATTTTTTCTAGTACCTGCACTTCCTCAAGCACTTTTTTATCTTGAGATTTTAGTAATTTGCGGCTCCGCTCAATTCTTTTCTCCACTGCTTCCATGTCCGACAGGATCAATTCCATATTAATAACCTCAATGTCGCGTAGCGGTCCAATTGAACCTTCGACATGGGTGACATTTTCATCTTCAAAACACCTAACTACATGAACCAACGCGTCCACTTCCCGAATGTGGGCCAGGAACTTATTGCCTAAACCTTCACCCTTACTAGCACCCCGCACCAGTCCGGCGATATCGACGAACTCCGTCGCTGTTGGCACCACCCGGTTTGGTTTGACAATATCGGCCAGTACTTGGAGGCGTGGGTCAGGAACCTCGACCACACCGACATTAGGGTCAATGGTACAGAAGGGGTAATTAGCCGCCTCTGCGCCCGCTTGCGTTATTGCATTAAAAAGCGTCGATTTTCCGACGTTCGGTAATCCTACTATTCCGAGTTGCACCTATTCATCTTCCTTTCTGAAGTTGGCTAACTTATTAATTATACCTTGATAGGGAGCAACCCCGCAAGCTAAATCTCTCCATGGGCTGTCGCCAGAACTACTCAGTAACTTGCTAGCCTTCACTCAGTAACCTGTGGAGCACGTTTTAGTACTGCTTTAACACCTTTCTCGAATTGGGGCCGCGGGAGCAAGACCTGCCGTCCACAACCTAAGCACTTAATCCGGAAGTCCATCCCGGTCCGGACGATTTCCCACTGATTACTCCCACACGGATGCAGTTTCCGCATCTGCACAATATCACCCAAGTTATAATTGGCCATTTGGATACCCTCCCGGATACAACCTACTAGGAGTTTTGATTCCCTGACGAGTAAAACTTTCCTTAATCCTTTTCCGCAGCTCACGTTCCACTAGATCCTGCTCTAAGGGTTTACAGCGTGCAATAATTCGCAGGGTGATTTCGGTCGAAGTAAATGCTTGGATCCCCAAGACGCGCGGTCCTTCCGTAAGGCTTTCCGCCATCACTTGGGCTACTTCCTGACAGGTTTCTTCCAGCACAGCAAGCGCCCTGTCAACATCTTCCGTGTTGTCAATCCCTACATCTACTAAGGCGCGCATACTGCCCCGATTGTAGTTAGTAACTTGGGTTATTTGTCCATTCGGCAAGATATGTAACTGTCCCGCAAAATCACGGATTTTCGTGGCACGCAGGCCTAATTCTTCCACAATGCCCGACACCCCAGAAGTTGTAATATATTCTCCTACTGCAAACTGGTTTTCCAGCAGAATAAAAAAGCCGGTTATGATGTCTTTGACCAAGTTTTGAGCCCCAAAGCCGACCGCTAAGCCTACAATGCCGGCTCCAGCAAGCACCCCTTGATAGGGGATGCTAAAGAGCTCCAGGATGGAAATAGCGGCAATAAAATAAACCGAGTATAGCAAACTGCTTTTCAAGAGGGAAGATAAGGTATTCGCCCGATTGAGGTCTACATAACTATTATTTACCGAAATAATTGTGCGGTCAATAATTAGACTGCCGAAACTGATTCCTAGCTTGGCTATTATTAAGATTAAAATTGTTTTCCCTGCCAAAACGGCATAAACCATTACTTTACTGAACTCCCAATCCCATGACACCGCTTCATCCCACCTATCTTGTCCTACTCTTGTTTTCCTATTTGGTCTCTTTGCCAACAGCTACTTCTGATAACCACTTTTCTAACAGCTGCTGGTCCTGCCCAGAGAGTGTTTTTTGCCCCACGATTGCCCATAATGCACGTGGCACTTCCTGTTGTTCGGCTATGATCCCGGCAGCACGGCTCCGAACTAGCCGGTCTGGGTCTAGCAAAGCTGCTCTGATTAATACTTGGGCTTTGCCAGGCGCTGTTAGAGCGATTGCCTCTAACGCTTGTGCTCTGACGGCAGGGACAGGATCCTTCATAAGCTCCTGTAAGGGCTTAGCTACTAGTTCCCCACCTATTTTACCAGCCGCCATGGCCCCTCTCTGACGTAAGCTCGCTTCCGCTGAACCCATTGCC
>CAZKEO010000136.1:0-5819 GCA_964551785.1 uncultured Eubacteriales bacterium
TGTTACCGGCGGATCCATCATCGTGCGGCAGCGCGGCACGCGCTACAAAGCCGGCCAGAACGTGGGCATCGGCAAGGACGACACCCTGTTAGCCACCATCGCGGGCCGCGGGCAATGGCGCCGCCCGGCACCAGCGTCTTGGCCGCCGCGATTTTCATCGCTTCCAAGTGATGGGGCAAGTTACCGTCTTTATAGGGGTCGGCTGGCTCGAGGCGGTCAATTTCAGAAATATCATTAATAGCAGGTGCTTCCAAATATGCTGTTTCATCCTCAGGATAATAAACCTTGGCACCCATTGCTTCGGCCTGAGTGTATAAGTCTGTAAATACCCTGATAATATCGTATTTAAATAGTTGATAGGCTTCAACTTGCGCTTGGGCAATTAGTTTGCCGTTAGCCTTAAAATCACCAACTTTAGCCCCAATCACTCGAGCCGCCGTATTGCCTACAATTGGTACGCAGGGCAATCTATCTACTGGTAGTCCCTGATTATAGGCAGTCATTCTTTCTATCGGAGTCATTTGATCTGTGGCCATTAGACACTCCCCCCAACTGCTACCAAGCGCTTGGCTAGTTTTACTGCATCAGCGGCATTAACGGCATAACCATCGGCGCCAATTTTATCCGCAAAGCCTTGCGAGATTGGTCCACCCCCGATTAACACTTTAAACCGGTCCCGAATATTTTCCTGATTTAAGATCCTGACTACCTCAGCCATGCCATCCATGGTGGTGGTCATTAAAGTGGAAAGTCCGATAATCTTGGCATCAACCTCTTTAGCCTTTTCCACAAACTGGTGGGGAGGAATATCCCTTCCGAGGTCAACCACTTCAAACCCAGAGGTCTCCAACATAATTTTCACCAGGTTTTTCCCAATATCGTGGGTATCACCTTCCACAACCCCAATGACTACTTTATCCTTAACTTCTCCCTCAGTACTCTTGAGGTGGGGCTTCAGGACATCTAAACCAGCATACATGGCGTCAGAGCACATTAATAATTCCGGAATAAAGTACTCTTCCTCCTCAAACAAATCCCCTGCCCGTTCCATGCCATCAGAAAGCCCTTGATCAATTGCTTCGAAAGCATCAATGTTGTTGTTAATAATCTCTTTAGAAATAGCAACTGCCTGGTCTTCCTCCATTTCCACTACGGCATCGGACAACTGCTTAAATAACTGCTCTTTTAACTCTGACATCTTGAATACCTCGCCCCTTTCAAAATTATTTAAGTCGTACTTTTTCGTTCTTGTCAATCTGAACAACCCTACCATCTTGAATAACCAAAGTAACGGAACCATATCTCACTGTACTGATCAAGTCTAATAATTTATCTAAATCTGTAGTTGATAGCGTGGAACTGCTTTTTGCTAAATCAGCAGCAGGCTTTTGTTCCATAGCAACTCCTCCTAATTAATTTTGTAATTCCTAGTATTCCGATATAAATTTTATATTTACATTTTAATAACAATACTATTGTTTGTCAATATGTTTACTAGGTTTTATAGGATAAAATTTACTACCTTATTTTCTAACCTACTTTTAAAAAATAAAAAGCCAAGGAGTTGCACATTGATGAGGCAACTCACTTGGCTTTTATTACTGTGAAGGTTTAAACCTTAAATTGGGCCAATACCTGCTGGAGCTCTTGGGCCATTTTGGCTAGCCCCTGGGCTGATACAGCAATTTCCTCAGTTGAAGCATTCATCTCCTCAGTAGAGGCTGATACTTCTTCTGCTGATGCTGCACTTTCTTGGGCAATAGCAGCTATATTGATAATTGAAGTACTAACTTGGCCGCTTCCGGCTGCCATTTCCTCTGTAGCAGCCGTATTTTCCTGGGTAATGGCGGCAACATTCTCGGCTGCTTTAGAAACTTCTTCGGTACTTTCAGTAATGTCCTTAATTGCTTGGGCAATTACTTTGACTTCTGCTCCAGTTTTTTCAACAATTGATACTATCTCATCTAGAGCACCGCCTGCTTCTTTGGCAATCTCTACTCCCGTATCAACCTCTTTCGTACCTACCTCCATCGATTTCACAGCAAGCTGACTATTTATTAAATTCCTCAATTAATTGAACAGGCTAGAGCTCCAGATTTAATTACTAGTTAACCGATGTGCTTAATGGTATTTTACACATCTCCATCTTCTTTGTCAACCACATTTTTTTGTCCACCTCAGTGCAACTAGAGCAGGACTGTTAGGGTATGAGCATTTTTACCGGCATGTATATCTCCTCGAAATTAAACAAATGCTAACATTAATTCTAATGTAAAGGAGTTCTCGCAAATGAAGATTTACCGAGTTAATATGACAGATTTAACGGTGAGTAGTGAAACTGTCCCTAGCAAATGGGAAAAGCTTGGTGGCAGAGCACTTACCTCAGCCATTGTAGCCACCGAGGTGGAACCAACCTGCCATCCCTTAGGCAAGAAAAACAAACTGGTTATTGCCCCTGGCTTATTGTCTGGCACCGCTGCACCAAACTCCGGCCGACTATCGATAGGCTCTAAAAGTCCCTTGACCGGCGGGATTAAGGAAAGCAATGCCGGGGGTTCTGCTGCCCAAAAGCTAGGCAAGTTAGGTATTAAAGCAGTCATTATTGAGGGCCTGCCTGAGGGAGATCAGTTTTACAACCTCCATATCGATAACAATGGGATCAAAATCCAGGAGGAAAAGGAGCTCATCGGGAAAGGTAATATTGAAGTCATCAAACAATTGTCTAGCAAATTTGGAGATAAAATTGGGGTTCTTACCATTGGCCAAGCTGGGGAATATCGGATGGCAGCTGCCAACATCTCCGTCAAGGATTATCACGGGCATATCCGCAGTGCCGGCCGAGGTGGCTTGGGTGCAGTTATGAGCTCCAAAACGGTAAAGTATATTACCATTGATGACACCGGGGGACCTGGGGTACCTATTGCTGACCAGGAAAAATTTAAAGCTGCTTCCCGAGTTTTTGCCAAAGGATTACAAGAACATCCGGTAACTGGACAGTACTTACCAACTTATGGCATCAACATTTTAATTAATATTTTGAATGAAGCAGGAGGCTTACCCACCCATAATTTTCGGATGGGCCGTTTCGCCGGTGCCGATAAAATCAGTGGAGAAACAATGCATGACACTATTGTGGCCCGCAAAGGGAAACCTACCCACAACTGCCATGCTGGCTGTGTGATCAGCTGCTCACAGGTTTACAATGACAAAGACGGTAATTTTGTAACTGCTGGTTTTGAGTATGAAACAATCTGGGGCTTTGGGGCAGTTTGTATGATCGATGATTTAGATATTATCGCCGAAGCTGATCGCATCTGTGATGATATCGGGATTGATACTATTGAATCTGCGGTAGCAATCTCAACAGCTATGGAAGCTGGCATTCTTCCTTTTGGCGATGGGCAGGGAATGCTGAACATCCTCCGGGAAATCGGAAAAGGTAGTTATTTGGGTCGCATCATCGGAAATGGTGCTGGTATAACTGGCAAAGTCTTTGGGGTAACCAGAGTAGCTGTAGTCAAGAACCAAGCTTTACCTGCCTACGACCCGCGAGCAGTGAAAGGTATCGGGGTCACTTACGCTACTACTCCAATGGGAGCTGACCATACTGCAGGTTATTCAGTGGCCACCAATATCCTCAAGGTGGGTGGCGATATTAGCCCTTTAGAAAAGACCGGTAATGTCGATTTATCCAGAGGTTTGCAGATTGCTACCGCAGCAATCGATAGCGCCGGACTATGCCTCTTTGTAGCCTTTGCTGTATTGGACAAGCCTGAAGTATATCAAGCCATGGTAGATTTAATTGATGCTAAAAACGGCCCCAACGCTACCAAAGATGACATTGCTGAGTTGGGTAAATTCGTCTTACGCACTGAGCGCAAATTTAATAAGGCTGCTGGTTTCACCAAAGTTGATGACCGCCTCCCCGAGTTTTTTGAAGAAACTGTGCCACCCCATCATGCTACCTGGGATTTTAGCGGTGAAGAACTTGATCAGGTTTTCAATTTTGTCGACGAAATACCCAGTAACCAAGAATACGTTTCATAACCAGATACTACTGGCAAAAGGAGGAGACTACCCGTGAAACTTGAGGTCAGGCTCTTTGCCGGACTAAAATGTCATAACCGCGAATTACCTTGCTTTAATCAAAACTCCTTCGAGCTGGATGTACCTGAAAGCACTACTATTCAACAGTTACATCAAATTTTAGAGCTGAACGTAAATTATCCCTTAATTAACATGATTAACGGTTTAACAAAAGAGGAAGACACCCCACTGTCTTCCGGAGATAGAATAGGCATTTTCCCACCTGTGGGTGGGGGATAAAACATACTCTAAGGAGGCAATCAACAATGGCTTTAGGTGAAGTTACGTATGGTTTTTTTATGCCCAATGTAAATTTAATGGGTCCTGGTTGTGCTAAGGCTGTAGGGCAGCAAGTTAAAACCTTTGGGAGAAAAGCTTGCATCGTTACTGATGCTTATCTTGCCCAAAGCGGGATGGCGGACCAAATTGCTCAGCTGATTCAGGCGGCAGGTGTGGAGGTAGTAATTTTCCCTGGCGCTGAACCTAACCCTACCGATAAAAATGTTCATGATGGTTTGAAGTTTGTGCAGGATAATCAGTGTGATGTTTTAGTTTCACTAGGCGGCGGCAGTGCCCATGACTGTGCCAAGGGCATTGGAATTGTAGCTGGTAACGGCGGTAATATTCGAGATTATGAAGGTATCGATAGATCCGCTAAGCCCATGATGCCTCTGATTGCAGTAAATACCACTGCTGGGACCGCCAGTGAGATGACCAGATTCTGTATTATAACCAATACCGATACTCATGTTAAAATGGCTATTGTTGACTGGAGATGTACTCCCAACGTTGCCATTAATGATCCTTTATTAATGATTGGCATGCCCCCGGCCTTAACTGCAGCTACTGGCATGGATGCCCTCACCCATGCTGTTGAGGCTTATGTTTCGACCATTGCTACCCCAGTCACCGACTCCGCAGCCTGGAATGCAATTGATTTAATTTCTCGCAATCTGCGAAATGCTGTTGCTAATGGCGAAAACTTCGAGGCCAGGGATCAGATGGCTTATGCCGAGTTTTTAGCAGGAATGGCCTTTAACAATGCCAGCTTAGGTTTTGTGCATGCCATGGCCCATCAGTTAGGCGGTTTGTACAACCTACCCCATGGTGTCTGCAATGCTATTTTGCTGCCACATGTGGAAAGTTTTAACCTGATTGCGTCTCCGGAGCGCTTTGCTGACATCGCAGAGGCTATGGGTGAGAACATTGAGGGCTTATCTGTGCGAGATGCAGCCGATGTGGCTATCCAGTCCATTCAACAACTTTCCGCAGATGTTGGCATTCCAACAGGTCTAACCCAGCTAGGTGTTAAAGAGGGTGACCTCCGAATCATGGCAGAAAACGCTATGAAGGATGCAACCAGCTTTACTAATCCCCGCAAAGCAACCCTAGAGGATATTATCCAAATCTACCGTAACGCCCTCTAAGATAGGAATTATAAAAACCCTAGTGAATTCTGAACTGCTAATTTCAGTTCAATTGATTCACCAGGGTTTTAATTTTGGCAATGGTAATGATGTTAGACTTTCCGTGATAGGTTCAGCTTGAAAAGTGGTATCGTTAGTAACATTCCCAGAAAGAACAAGACCCCAGCTGCTTCATACATTGTCACAAGTGAAAATCGTACTTTTAACCAACCAGCTAGACTCATGGTGCTAACCAGCGCTCCCATAAACAAAGGATTTAACACCCCATTTACTCTACCAATGAAATCCTCTGTGGTGGTCTGCAAA
>CAZKEO010000137.1:0-5753 GCA_964551785.1 uncultured Eubacteriales bacterium
GGCAGAGAAAGCAAAGCACAGCATGGGGAACAATTTTTAGGCCGCCACCAAGCCCATAATCAGGTACAGGGTCATTCCTTATGCTGTATTTTGGAGGAAAAAGAAGGTACGGCGCACCTGCTACCCAAGCCCGCCAACTATGACCCTCAGGAATTTGCTCATTTTATCTTTGAAGCTGATACCACCGCTTGGAATCCGGTTGATGATTATTTCTGGCAAACAACCTGGTACCCGGTGAATTTTGCTGACAATAAACCACGCTATCTGATACACCATGTCCACGTTTACGGTAATACTACTTCCCTACAGCCAGCAGGAGTCACCGCCCTACAGATTGAGGCGAGTGCTCGGCTCCAGCGTTTTGTTTATTACCTGCAAAACCAGTTGGGTAAAACCAGGTGGGGTGTTGTTGATTGCTTTGGTGCTCCCTTGGGCTTTGCCCCAGTGCTAGGAATCCGGGAAAGCCGCCGGTTGGAGGGAGAATACCTACTTACTGAAAATGATCTCCTGCAGGGCACCATTCCCAACGACACCATCGCCCTAGTTAGTCAAATACCAGATATCCATGTTTGTTCTGCTACGGAGGAAAATAACGGAGAGCAAACCCGGGGCTATGGCTATACTTGGCCCAAAGCAGTCCAAAAAACTTTTCAGCGTAACGGTGGCTGTTATGGCATCCCCTACCGCTCACTGCTACCTCTAGAGGTAGAGTCCTTAATCGTGGCAGGACGCTGTATCTCCGGCACGCATATTGCCCAGAGTAGCTACCGGATGCAGCCCTATTGTTATAACCAAGGCGAAGCTGCTGGGTTAGCAGCAGCCCTAGCTGTACAAACTAAAATTCGCTTACGCGACTTAAATGTAGCCTATTTACAAAAGAAACTGCTGGCTAACTATGCCCTCCTTTATAATTTTACAGATATCCGGAATTACCAGAAAGACTACCCCATTGCTGCCATAGCTGTCCTGCATCAAGCACTCCAAGTTGATCCGGATCACAAGGTAAACCTTGATACTATAGTCACTAAGCAAGAACTGCTGGACAGCTTCAGCAGGGTAACCCAAACCCAGCCTCAACAGCCGCTCTTCCAGTCATCATTAGAAGCACCTGCAACCCGTCTGGAACTAGCTCAACTAGCTGCGCAAATGTTTGACTTGTCTGCCAAAGCGAACAGCAAGTTACCGAACGTGTCAGCCAATACTAGCAGCACGTTTATGGATGTACCTGATCCCTTGCAAGCCCAACAGGTCCGAGCTTTCCTAACGGTACCGGTCCTTGAGGATTATCAAGAGACGTTGGACAGTGGCTACTACCGCCCAAGCGAACCTATTACCAGACGAACTTTGGCTTATGCCGTGGCTGGCTTGTTAGCTCCAGCGGTTAACATGCCACAGGAACGAGTTCAGGGCCCCTTGGAGTATGGCTGGATATATCTCTTCGGCAACCGCTCGTATCGACGCTTAAATAAAATGCTGAAACCCCGTGGTCACTAAAACCACGGGGTTTGTTTATAGGCATGGTATCCAATTAACTTAGCAGATTAGGAAACAAAGAATATAGTACCAACAACAGAGTTAAACCAATCATCGTAATCGTTGTCAGCCAAGCTATCCCATTAAAAGTGCGGGTGTTAACATATGCCCCCATAATATCCTGATTGTTAATCAACAGGAGCATGAAGATTAAGACAAAGGGTAACAACGCTCCGTTAATTACCTGGGACCAGAGCATGACACTGATTAGTGGCAATTTGGGAATGAGCACTAAGGCCGCCCCAACCACGACTAGCAAAGTATACAGCCAGTAAAAAACGGGTGCTTCCTGCCAGGATTTATCAATCCCTGCTTCGATGCCAAAAGCTTCACAGATGTAGTAAGCCGTCGCCAAAGGCAAAATGGAAGCTGCAAACAAAGAGGCATTCAAAAGACCTAGGGCAAATAGCAGAGACGCCCATTTCCCCGCCAAGGGAGCTAGCGCCATGGCGGCATCCTTAGCAGTTTCGATGTGAATACCTTTCGCATAAATCGTTGCCGCACAAGCTACGATGATGAAGATAGCAACCACATCAGTCATAATACAGCCAATGATCACATCCATGCGGGAATACCCGTACTTTTCCACGGTAATTCCTTTTTCCACCACTGCTGACTGGATATAAAACTGCATCCAGGGTGCTATCGTGGTACCTATCACTCCGATAATTAAAGCCAGATAGCCGGCATTAAAGTCAAAATTTGGGGTAATCATCTCTTTAAGCACCTGGCCCCAGGGTGGTTGTGCCATAAAACCTGAGACAATATAACTCAAAAATAACAAAGAAGCTATCAAAAAGATTCGCTCTACTTGCTTATAAGAACCTTTGACGACAATCCACCAAACTATTACGGCGCCGATTGGTACCGAAAGGTATTTGCTGATTCCGAAAATCTCCATACTTGCAGCTACGCCGGCAAATTCGGAAACGGTATTACCTAAGTCAGCAATCAACAGCCCCAGCATGACAAATAATGTGATACGTACCCCATAGCGTTCCCGAATTAGGTCAGCGAGACCTTTCCCTGTCACTGCTCCCATGCGGGCACTCATTTCCTGGACCACTATCAAGGCAATGGTCATGGGGATGAAGACCCAGAGCAGTTTATAACCAAAGGATGCTCCCGCTACAGAGTAGGTAGTAATCCCCCCGGCATCATTATCAACATTGGCAGTGATGATTCCCGGTCCAAGTACCGCTAAAAAGAGCAATATATTACGGATAAATTTGCTGTTTTTCAGTAGCTTCAATCTTTCCACCCCCGTCTCGGTCTTCTTGACAACATAAAGGGTGAGAAGGTTTCCAAATTACTGCGGTCAGGCCGAAGTGTTTCTAAAACATCATCTATGGTAATAATGCCCTGCATCACCACGTTATCATCGACGACAGGTACAGCCAGCAGATAATATTTACTAACTACATCAATAATTCTTTGATAATCTGCATGCTGATGAACACTCACTACTCGAGTAGCCATAAACTCTCCTAGCAGTGTCTTCGGCTGGGCAATGATTAATTCCCGTAAAGAAATGACCCCTTGTAAGACCTCTTGCTCATTTAATACGTAAAGGTAATAAATAGTTTCTGCCGCAGGGGCCAATTCCCGTAAGCGTTCGATAGTTTCCTCTGCAGTCATAGTGGCGGTAAAACTAAGGTATTCGGTGGTCATTAACGCTCCAGCGGTATCCTCAGGATAACTCATTAATTCCCGAACATCTTCTGCTTCCTCTGGCTCCATAA
The DNA here is from genome assembly GCA_964551785.1 of uncultured Eubacteriales bacterium. Classification (GTDB taxonomy): domain Bacteria; phylum Bacillota; order Carboxydocellales; family JAJZTU01; genus CAZKEO01. The sequence continues at coordinate 3,276 of CAZKEO010000137.1, forward strand.
GGTTTAGTAATTCGCTTGATTTCTCATCTGGTAATTCGCTCAGGATATCGGCCGCTTCGTCAGGAGGCATTTCTTCTAAGATATCTGAGGCGCGCAGGCTATCCATATTTTCGATAATTTCCACTTGGGTTTCTAAATCTACTTCAGCTAAAGCCTCTGCTGCTGTTTGGATTTCCAGGTTGTCAATAAAGTCCGTCCGCTTACGATGACCGAGGTTTTCAATTATTTCAGCAATGTCAACTGGATGTAGTTGGTTCAGATATTGATCCTGCAGTAGTTGTAAATTGTCCGTTTTATCTTTTAAGGGTTTGATATACTGCCAGCCAACTAAGTTATATTGACGATTCTTGACTAGTGCTTCTAACCCCAAACGTCGCAGTAAGCCACGCAAACCAATATCTACAGCTACCAAGATAATTTCATGGTTATCGCGGTGTGACACCCAGGATAACTTGATGTCATTAACCCGTACCAGTTTTGAGCCTTTTAAGTCGATTATTTGTTTGTCTAACAGCCACTTGCCAACATAAATTTCGTCATCCTTTAATTGTTTAAAATTATCCTGATCTAATTGACCACTCAGGATAATCCCCTTTTCGTTCCATTGTTCAATCTGATTAATATCAATATGGTTCTGAACATTTTTGGCAAACTTAATTCCTGTCACTCTGGGGGAAATCCCATTCCAGCGCATTGCCATGTCCCTTAACCTGCCTACATTTCGGCCATGAGAGTCATAGATTGGTTTTCCCAAGGCTTGACTAAAAAACATCTCACCTAAGACTCTTACTTTTACCACGGCAATCCCTCCTTGAACTACCGGACTGCCGCTACCCTATAAAAACTGGTGGCTGAACAACCGGTACAACTGAAATATTGTACTAAATGTCTACTCCCACTGGGCCCGGCTTCCATAAAACCACCTCCTGCGCTTTAATATTCCCCAAAGTTTCTACTTCTTAAAAATTTACTTTTTTATTCTAGACCTTTTCTTAAGAAATAACAAGCATTATATATTGTGAGTAAGCTAGAGCTACCTATTAGTGAATATTTACTGCTCATGGTCATATCACACCAATTACCGAAACTGTCACCTTTTACGCTTAACATTAATCACCTCCCCTGAATATCATGAGTAAGAGGTGATTAATTTGATTTCTGCAACTGAGTATATTCAAAAATCTTTAGATACCAACCTATTTTTTGCCCGTATTATGAAAGAACATGCCATCTTCTTGCAAGCTGGTTTTGTTTGTAAAGACACTCAGCTCATCCAACAGGCTCAAAACTTTAAGCAGGCTTTTAATCAGTTACTCTGGGAAGCAACCAGGCTAGCTAACGGGGTAGTCTCCCGGGAAGCTATTGTGGCGCAAGTATTTTTTACTAGTAATACCTTGTTAGCCGAAGAAAAAACCATGAGCTTATCAGGAATCCCCATCGACCTAAGTCTGACCCGAGCAGAAATGGCCCTGGTGGGAGGTTCCTCCAACATCTCACCCCAACTACAAGGTGCTGTGTCTGACCTAAACCTAAGAGCCTTAAGTTGTATCGCACCCTTTGTAGATTTCAAAGCCAGAGTCTTAGCTGGGGTTCTCAGTTGCCAGCTTTTCACCTGGCTTTTCCCTAGCATGCTGGAACATATCCGAGAGGAAGCCTTAATGTACCAGGCGGTGCTGACCAGACTGCAAAATGGTCAGCACCCCAACGAGGTAGTACGTGCAGCTGAGACAGAAACCTTCTGGAATGACATCATGGAAGAACATTCCGTGTTTATTCAGCATTTACTCGATCCTACCGCAGAACAGCTGATTGCAACTGCCACCGCCTTTGCTAATCAGTTCAAACAACTAGAAGACGAAGCCAGAGCGGCCGACCAGAATGCCCCTGCTGTTAGAGCAGTAACTCAGCGAAGTCTAGCTACTACTAACTCTCTGCGGGATTTCAAAAAACAGGGCACTGATTTAATTCTCAGTTGTCGACTCAAGTCACTGATTAACCCATTGCTGGCTGATCATGTTACCCGCGAAGCAAATCACTATATTAGGCTGTTACAGGAATTAGCTCCATTGGTTTAATAGAAGAAAATCTGCTGGAGCTATTCCCCCTTATGAATAGATGAATCTTTTAAAAGCAAAAGAGGGCAAACGCCCTCTTTTCTTATGATAAACCTATTCAGGATTTTGCCTCAACCCCGAATTTCGATTGCCTCATTATCAAGCCCGGCAAATACCGCCCTACGCCAACCGCAAAAAATATACCGTGATTAGGCCGAAACCCAGAAAAAAGCGATACCAGATAAAAATACCAAAGCCCTGATTCTTGAGGTAATCTAATAAAAACTTAATACTTAAAAAGCCCACAATTGCAGAGGTTAAGATTCCCACCAAAAAGGGTACAAATTCCACTTGGGCATTAATTAAATCCTTTATTTTAATTAAACCAGCCCCTAAAATAATCGGCGTAGAGAGTAAGAAGGAA
>CAZKEO010000138.1:0-5695 GCA_964551785.1 uncultured Eubacteriales bacterium
TTCAGTCCATTCGTCTCTTTAACCTTCGGTTTGTGGGCATCTTGAATCAGCGTTTCTCCTGTGTCTACTCCTGCGGCTAATGCACGAACAGGTAATTCATCCATTAATCTGGGAATGATTTCCCCGCCAATTGTTACTCCGCGCAAGGTACTACTTTTCACTAGGATGTCAGCTACTGGTTCACCTGATTCTTCTCGTTGGTTGAGGATTTCCAGCTTTGCCCCCATGGCACGGAGCACCTCAATAATTCCATCCCTTGTAGGGTTAACCCCAACGTTTTGTACCAAAACTTCACTATTAGGTACAATGCTAGCAGCTACCAGGAAAAATGCTGCCGAAGAAATATCTCCAGGCACAACCACTTTCCTACCCTCTAATGTAGGTCTCCCTAGGATGGTAACCTTGTTGCCAACTTCTCTAAGATTAGCGCCAAAATAACGCAATATTCTTTCACTATGATCACGCGATTTTTCGCTTTCTGTAACTGAGGTTTCTCCATCACAATAGAGACCAGCTAAGAGCAGGGAGGATTTTACCTGGGCGCTGGCTACTGGCGATTGATAGCTGATTGGTTTTAGGCTTGTCCCCTGTACTGCCAAAGGAGCTAAAGTACCTCCCTGACGTCCCCAGATCTGAGCCCCCATCTCTGCTAGCGGTTTGGTCACTCGGCCCATTGGTCGACGACGGATGGTGTGATCACCTGTAACAGCACTAAAAAATTGCTGCCCAGCTAGAATTCCCAACATCAAACGTAAGGTCGTCCCGGAATTGCCTACATCCAGAATCTCGCTAGGTTCAACTAAACCAGTCAGTCCTTTTCCGTGAACGGTTACTGTAGTGGAACCGAGTCCCTCCATGGTGATGCCCATCACTCCAAAACAACGAGCTGTACTCAAGCAGTCTTCACCTGTCAGAAAGTTATGTATTTCAGTCCGGCCTTGAGCCAACGAGCCTAGCATTACAGCTCTGTGGGAGATGGATTTATCACCCGGTACGGTAACAGTTCCTTTCAGGCCAGTTACTTTGGTGATCTTCAGCATGCAAATTCTCCTTTGTAATATTTCCTCTGCAAAATAATTTATTTAACCCAAGTTGTTTAATTCCTTTGCTTGGCGATAATTCCTCGAGACAGTAATAACTTTACTGCTGCCTCATCACTTCCCGGTGTGGTAAAACCAAGGCGAATGGTGCCACCTTCACCCTCCCGCACCCGGAGAATTTCGATATCTGCAATATTAATATTTTCTTCGGCTAGAATAGCGGCCACTTTGGCGATCATGCCTGGTTGATCCGGGACAGTAATCACTATTTCGAACAGCTGTGGCCAATATCCTTTTAGTTTAGTAGGTATTTGTTTTCGTAAATTTCGAGCACTTTCCAACTCCTGATAAATAGCATCACCGTCACCTTGGCTGATCTGCTCTTCCAGCATAGCTAGGGTTGCTTGATATTGGCTAATTAAGGCTAAGATGTGCTTCCGATTAGCAAGAAAAATATCCCGCCACATGGACGGACTACCCATCGCTACCCTAGTTGTATCCCGAAAGCCACCAGCTGCCAGGAGCAAGGTATTAGGATACTGCTCTTGGACCTTACCCACCGTATTGGTGAGAGTGGTGGCAATTAAATGCGGTAAGTGGCTAACTGCCGCTACCATTACATCATGTTCTTCGGGAGTAAAAGTAAAAACTCGAGACCCGATGCCCGTACATAATTTAGCAATTTTCTGCAAGGCTTGATCCATGGTATTAGCTGTGGGTGTTAATAAATAGACAGCATTTTCGAAGAGGTAGGCATCTGACCCCAGCACCCCAACCTGCTCCGAACCGGCCATTGGGTGTCCCCCTACGAAAGCGATGGTAGGAGGCAGAACCAGTTCTGCCTCCCTAACAACAATTTCTTTGGTACTTCCCACATCTGTCACAATGGTACCTGGGGCAAGATGGGGGGCAATTTTTTTAAGCAGCTCAGGATAGGTACCAACCGGTGTGGCTAACACCACCAGGTCAGCTCCCGCAACCCCTGCCAACAAGTCAGATGTACCTGTATTAATAGCCCCTGTAGCTTGGGCCAGATTTAAATTCTCCTGACTGAGGTCAACTCCAATTACTTTCTCAGCCAAAGCTCGGCCGATGATAGCCATCCCTAGCGAACCGCCAATCAGGCCAATTCCAATAATACATACTCGTTTGAACAGACCTGCCATGCCATACTTCCTTTCTAACCCAGTTTACGGCCCATCACTAGAGCAATTTGGTCGATTTGCTGCATCAATTTTTGGAAGTTCTCTGGAGTAAGGGACTGGGGTCCATCCGACATCGCCTCTTCTGGCCGACAGTGAACTTCGATCATCAAGCCATCTGCGCCAGCAGCGACGGCAGCCCGAGCCATTGGTGCCACCAGTTTCCACTTTCCAGTACCATGACTGGGATCCACGAAAACGGGCAAATGGGATAAGTGCTTTACTGCTGGAACCGCATTTAAATCCAGCGTATTGCGCGTATAAGTTTCATAAGTACGTATTCCCCGCTCACAGAGAATGACATTATAGTTGCCACCAGACATGATATATTCAGCTGCCATCAACCATTCTTCGATAGTGGCCGACGCACCACGTTTGAGCATTATCGGTTTATCAATCTTGGCAACCTCTCTTAGTAGAAAGAAGTTTTGCATATTACGGGCTCCAATTTGGAGGATATCTGCATATTGAGCTACTAGTTCAACAGTCCGAGGATCTACTACCTCAGTAATAATCGGTAATCCGGTTTGTTCCCTAGCCTCAGCCAAAATCTTGAGGCCTTCCTCTTCCATGCCTTGGAAGGAGTAAGGTGAAGTCCTAGGCTTATAGGCGCCACCCCTTAACATGGTCGCCCCTGCTGCTTTTACCTCATGGGCTACCTCTATTAGCTGCGCTTTCCCTTCCACCGCACAGGGACCTGCCACTACATGGATATGTTCACCACCAATTTCGAGGTTACCTACCTTGATGATGGTGTCTTCTGCTTTGAACTCACGTCCTGCCAACTTAAATTGCTGGAGGATCGGTACTAATTTATCTACTCCCGCCATCGCCTCAATCGCCATTTGCGATAACCTCGTCTTGTCCCCAATTACTCCAATAATAGTTCTTTCCACACCTTCAGAGAGGTGAATTTGAAAACCATCCTTGGACAAGCGTTCTACTACTTTTTCTACCTCTTGTTGTTTCACACCATGGTTCATAACAACTATCATTTTTTCGTCCTCCTTGAGTAAAGTTCACACAAATTTGTAGGATTTGGTATTAGCTGGAGAACCTTCCTCATTATAGAAATTGAAATTATTGTTTCGTTATAGTGTTCCTGAGACTTTAACTTTCATACGTGCATTTATTATCGAGCAAGTTGCAACTGATATTCAAAAATCATTCTTTTCTAAGGTACAAATAAGACACCCCAAAGAGGAGTGTCCTGATATCACTCATAATCATTCCTATCCCTCCTGCCATCCTACTATGCTACTGTGTTACACTTCCGGTGTAATCAAGTTTCTAGCTTCACTATTACACCCACTACCGCTTGTCAATCCAGTTACCTAGCACTGTTGATTGACTTGGAATAATCCTACCGTCTAATTTTACCTGTATCCATCCTACAATGTATATGCTAACATAAGGTTCCAGAGGATTGCAAGCACTTTATTTAATTAACCTAACTTCAAGCTGCAGTTTTAAATTAACATTTAGCTCGATAGGTAACATTGCTCTACCTCTCGTCACGCTCGGGATTACTAATTGTTTTCATGACATCCATTGTACTATTTACCTGAGAATAGAGTACTAAATTAATCATATCTAAAATCTCAAAAATCTCAGGGTGGTTGACTTTATAGATTACATTCATTCCGTCTTTTCTAGAGGTTACAATATCCTGTTTTTTGAGGACAGCTAAATGCTGGGACACATTAGATTGTTCCAAGTCAAGATCTTCAATAAAGCGGCAAACACAGCGCTCTTCTGCTCGCATGTGTTCCAAAATCCGCATTCTGCTGGGATGGGCCAGTGCTTTTAAGAAATCTGCTTTCATTTGATATAATCTTTCTTCCAATGGTCGTGCTCCTCCTCTACGCTTAACAATTAGCTAGGTTTGACATTTTTATATTATAATTTCCTAATATCCTTAGTATTATCATAACTCCCACGCTTTTTGTTGTCAATGACATCCGTCCAAATCTTGGGTTTGCAGTCTAATCCTAATCATTTTACCGATAGTCTATAGCAACCCGAGCCAAACAAGGGTCAGGCCTGCTCCTCAGCATACCCCCCTCTCCTTTCCGACTTTTCCTATTTGACCAAAATGCTGGTGTTTAGGTACAATTAAAGTGCTAAATCTACAGCCATATTTAGACCAGTTTGGACAAGCTTTATGCTTGGTACCCGGTTTTAGCAGAAAATCTTTTGACAACGGAGGTACCTTATGAAACAAAAAAACAGAATACTTTCTTTGAGCCTTTGGCCTAAACTTCTAACTTTACTTCTAACTCTGACGACTGTCCTGGCTACCATTTCACCTGCTGTAGCTCTTTCCCGTTCTGTAGCAGCTTGGTTACCCTATTGGGATCAAACTAGGTCGATGGCAGTTATCAAAAATAATCCCAATGTCTTTGATGAAATCTCACTTTTTTGGTATGACCTCGGTGCTTCTGGTAACCTGATACCACTTTCCAACTCAGAGGACCAAAATATTTTAGCTACCCTAAGAGCTCAGGGCATTAAAATCTATCCTACTATCAGTAATGAATTTAACGGTCCATTAGTCTCCGCCATGGCAAACAATCCTTTGGCTAGAGAGATACATATTAACAATATTGTTAATAAAGTTATCACGATGGGCTATGATGGCATTGATATTGACTATGAAAATATGGCAGCTACTGATAAAAACGGCTTTACTACTTTTATTACAGAATTAGCTACCGCTATGCACGCTAAGAACAAAAAGTTAATTGTCACCGTCCATCCTAAGACGGAAGCAGTAGGAGCCTATGGTGGACCCATGTCCCAGGATTATGTAGCTTTAGGCCAGCAAGCTGACCGGATACGTATTATGGCCTATGATTATACTTGGGCAGGAGGAACACCAGGATCTATTGCACCTCTTACTTGGGTAGAAAATGTTGTAAAATATGCGGTCACAGTGATAGCTCGAGAAAAAATCGTGCTTGGTATTCCTAACTATGGTTATGACTGGCCCTCTACTGGTACGGGCAAAGGAATCACTTATGAACAAGCGATGAGCCTCGCCTCAACCTATAAGGCGACTATTACAGAAGACCTCCAAAAAGGAGCCTACTTTAGCTATACTATCAATGGAGATCTTCATAAAGTCTGGTTTGAAAACGCCAAAACACTTGGCGCTAAATTGGATTTGGTCAATAAGTATAACATCAAAGGGATTGCTATTTGGCGTTTAGGTGGTGAGGACACCAAAACTTATCCTGCAATAGCAGCTAAGTATGCAGGTCTTAATTCTGCACCTACACCTAGTCCAGCACCTGTGCCTGCTCCTGTACCGACACCGGCACCCGTGCCTGCACCAGTACCAACGCCCACTCCTAGTCCAGCACCGGCGCCTGTGCCTACACCAGCACCAACTCCGGTACCCAATCCTGACCCTGCGACAGATACCAAACCAGTTCCGGCTCCTGATGCAGA
>CAZKEO010000139.1:0-5671 GCA_964551785.1 uncultured Eubacteriales bacterium
ATCATGCCTGAGCCTTTCCATTGGGGCCATTGCGAAAGGCTCAGGCATGATTCACCCCAATATGGCTACTATGCTTGCTTTTGTGACTACAGATGCTGCTATTGAACGACCAGCTCTGCAGGAAGCACTGAAGCAAGCTGTTGATAAATCCTTTAATATGATTACGGTTGATGGCGATACCAGCACCAATGATATGCTACTGGTGTTAGCTAATGGTCAAGCTGGAAATCCCATGATTCAGCAGGGTAGCCCGGAGTTTCAGGTATTTGCAGAGGCCCTCAATTTTGTTTGTATTGAGATGGCTAAGGCTTTAGCCAGGGACGGGGAAGGGGCAACCAAGCTGGTTGAAATTCAGGTTTGCAGTGCAGGCACGATCACAGATGCTCGAAAAGCAGCGATTGCGGTAGCTAAATCTAGCCTAGTTAAAACAGCGATTTTTGGTGCTGATGCTAACTGGGGGAGGATTTTAGCTGCAGTTGGTTATTCAGGAGCCGAATTTGATCCAGCACTAGTTGATCTTTATCTGCAAGACCAAGCAGGACAGCAAGTTGAGCAGATGATGGCCCAAGGGGCACCACTCCAGTTTGACGAGGAAAAAGCGAAAATAATCATGGATAATAAATATCTCGTAATTAGAATAATCTTAAATCAGGGTTCGGCGGAGGCAACAGCCTGGGGCTGTGATTTAACTTATGATTATGTAAAAATTAACGCGGACTATCGAACCTAATGTTATAAAGGAATTTGTTCTGGGAAGGAGCAGGAGAATATGTTTAGTATTTTGGATAAGGCCAATATTTTAGTTGAAGCCTTACCTTACATCAGAAAATTTCACGGCAAAACAATTGTGATTAAATATGGCGGCCATGCCATGGTCAATGCAGACTTAAAAAAAGCTGTCATGCAGGATGTAGTCCTAATGAAACTAGTAGGAGTTCACCCGGTGATAGTCCATGGTGGTGGTCCCGAAATAACCGGGATGCTCCAGCGTTTGAATATTGAAAGCAATTTCATGGGAGGCATGCGGATTACCGATGAAGCAACCATGGAGATTGTAGAAATGGTTTTAGTGGGCAAGCTAAATAAGGAAATTGTAGCCTTAATTAATAGTCTAGGTGGGAGCGCTGTAGGACTGTCAGGCAAAGATGCCAACTTAATTCAGGCCCGTAAAAAGCTAGGCAAAATGACAGCTGAAAACTGCAAGCAGGAGCTGGTAGACATCGGTTTTGTAGGAGATGTCGCCCAAATCAATCCAGAATTAGTGCAAAACTTGATGGCTGATGGCTATATTCCTGTGGTCTCTCCGGTCGGAGTAGGGGAGGAAGGTGCTAGCTATAACATCAACGCTGATTATGTCGCGGGGGAGTTAGCGGCTAGCCTCAAGGCAGATAAGCTGATTCTCCTGACAGATGTGCAAGGGGTTTTCGAAGATTTTCAAAACCGAGACTCGCTGATCTCCGAACTAAGCATAGCGGATATTGCTGGGAAAATAGCCTCAGGAGTGATTGCTGGGGGGATGATTCCCAAAGTAGAATGTTGCGAAGCGGCTATTAACGGGGGTGTGAATTCTGCCCATATCCTGGATGGCCGGATCCCACATTCGTTATTGTTAGAAATTTTTACAGACCGTGGAATTGGCACTATGGTACGTGTTTAAGTTAGAGTATAATTACATTGGAATGTGGGTTGTTAGACTTAAGGAGGTTTGAAAAAATACGATGGGCAATAAAGAAATAATGGAAACAGGCCAAAAATATGTGATGAATACTTATGGCAGAATTCCAATAGCATTAGTCGAAGGTAGTGGGTGTTTAGTTTGGGATGCTGACGGTAAAAAATATCTGGATTTTTTAGCAGGGATAGCGGTTAATGCCTTAGGTCATTGCCATCCTGCGGTAACTGAAGCAGTTGGGGAACAAGCTAAAATGCTGATTCATTGTTCCAATTTGTATTGGATTGAACCTCAAGTAAACTTAGCCAAGGTATTAGTGCGTAATTCCGTTGCAGACAAGGTTTTTTTCTGTAACAGTGGCGCGGAGGCCAACGAGGCTGCCATCAAGCTGGCCAGAAAATACGCTAAACAGAAATACGGGGCGGAAAAATACGAAATCATTACTGCGTGGAATTCTTTTCATGGTCGGACTTTAGCTGCCATCACGGCCACTGGGCAACCAAAGTATCAGCAGGGCTTTGAACCCTTGGTGCCTGGTTTTAAATACGTGCCCTACAATGATATCGAGGCCATTGCGGCTGCGATAACCCCCAATACTTGTGCCATCCTCTTAGAACCCATTCAAGGAGAAGGTGGGGTAATTGTACCGGCACAAGATTATCTATTGAAGGTTAAGCAACTTTGTGAGCAGCATGGCTTACTGCTGATTTTAGATGAAGTTCAAACTGGGATTGGACGCACTGGGAAACCCTTTGCTTATGAACATTTTGGCATTGAGCCAGACATTTTCACAATAGCGAAAGGACTAGGTGGGGGAGTACCCATTGGAGCAATGCTGGCTAAAGATGAAGTAGCGGCAGCCTTCCAACCAGGAGATCATGCTTCCACCTTTGGGGGTAATCCCTTGGCTTGTGCAGCAGCCTTAGCTACTAGTGAAACAATTATTAATCAAAATATCATTGATAATGTAGTTGCTGTTGGTGAATACATGATGATTCGCCTCTGGCAAATCGGTCAAAAATACTGGTTCTTTAAGGAGGTTCGGGGCAAAGGGCTCCTGATTGGCATGGAACTCACTATCGAGGGGAAAGAAATCGTTCAGCAATGCCAGCAAAAGGGTTTGTTGATTAACTGTACTAATAACAATGTCTTGCGTTTTGTACCACCCTTGAATATTACGACCCAAAACGTAGATACTGCGATTGCAATCTTGGATAGTGTCTTAGCTGATGTAAAGTTACCCTGAGCCACCTAGTAGTCGAATTATGAGGCACTAATTAAGGAGGATTTTTAATGAAGGGTTACCTGGCATTGGCAGATGGTACAATTTTTGAAGGCCAGGCCTTTGGAGCCGTAGGAGAAGCTTTTGGTGAAGTAGTCTTTAATACCAGCATGACCGGCTACCAAGAAATCCTGACTGACCCCTCCTATTGTGGGCAAATTGTCAACATGACCTACCCCTTAATTGGCAACTACGGCATCAATCAGGAAGACGCCGAAGCTAGCCGTTCGTATGTCAGGGGGTTTGTAGTAAAGGAATTTTGCGATAGTCCCAGTAACTGGCGGTCTGAAGAAACGCTGGATGCTTACTTAAACCGCAATCGCATTGTAGGGCTAGCTGGCATTGATACTAGACTGTTGACTAAAGTTTTGCGGACCTCTGGGGTGATGCGAGGACTGATTTCCTCGATACCACAAGAGCCGCAGCAGTTACTGCAGAAACTACAGGAGGCACCGCCGCTCTTTGGTCCTGAGCTCGTACGGACTGTCACTACACCGGAGAGTTATCGTCTTGCTGGGACGGGTCCGAAAGTAGTGGTGTTAGAGTTTGGTGCGAAGGCAAACATCATGCGAAGTTTAAATCAACTGGGTTTTGATGTCACTGTCGTCCCCAGTCATACTACTGCAGAACAAATTCTCGCCTTAAATCCTGCCGGGCTGATGCTCTCAAACGGCCCCGGAGACCCTACGGATGTTCCCGAAGCCATTACCACAGTACAAAGCCTACTAGGCAAAATCCCCATCTATGGTATTTGTTTAGGCCATCAAATAATCGGCTTAGCCCTAGGTGGGAGTACATATAAACTGAAATTTGGTCACCGGGGTGCTAACCACCCGGTCAAAGACCTGCAAACCGGCAGGGTCTATATTACCTCCCAGAATCACGGCTTCGCCGTGGCTGCTGACAGCCTCCCTGCTGAAGTAGCAGTAACACATCTTAACTTGAATGATCAGACGGTTGAAGGCTTAAGGCATCGGCAGCTCCCGATAGCGTCGGTCCAGTATCACCCGGAAGCGGCCCCAGGCCCACAAGACAACTATTATCTGTTTAGGGATTTTGCCGATATGATATCGGGTCGTGTTAGGGTCGGGTAGGGCAGTTGGTTTGGAACCGGTGCGCTAATGCTCCGGCCGGACCGGGGTTCGGGTGAAACAGAAGATTTCGGATATGCCGTGGTACGGTGGAGGTTTAGTGGTAGGTGTGCGTTTAGTTACGCGAACTTCAGTGGGAGTTGCGCCAACGCGATCCTAAATCTAACTGTTTCACCCACATGCATGCAGATTCCGGCCTCTCGCAAAAGCGCACCTAGTCCCAAACCAGCTACCCTCCCCAGCTAATCCCGTCCCGAAAATATATCGGGCAAAATGGTGGGGCCACGGGGATGAAACCGTGGATAGCCTAAATCCCGGTAGCCTAGGGTCATACCCAACCGTTCCCCCCACCAAACCGACGAAGTCGGATTTGGGGTCCTAAGACCCGGGAGGCGACGAGCAGGGTAGTTAGCCCGGCAGGGCACGTTGCGGAGCTTCCGGCAGCCAAGCACTCCGCAGGTTGCCAAGTGGAGGACACTGTGCCCTAGGGAAGGCAGGATGAGAGTTTGTCCGGAACAAGCAACCGAGGAAGTTGCTTGTACCACAAGGGCACCCCGCATCTCTATGTCGCTCCCGCTCCGAGAGCTGACGTCGGCCCGAAAGCGGAGTAGTGCCCCAAGGGCCAACTACCATACTCGGAGCAAGACCCAGACAAAAGACCCCAAATCAAACAAGGAGGTCAACGATGCCCAAGAAGCAAAGTATCAAAAAGGTCCTGGTAATTGGCTCAGGCCCTATCGTAATTGGACAGGCGGCGGAGTTTGACTATGCCGGGACCCAGGCCTGTAAAGCCCTCAAGGAAGAGGGGATGGAAGTTGTCTTGGTCAACAGCAATCCAGCTACCATTATGACTGATGCTAATATAGCTGACCAAGTGTATATTGAGCCCCTGCACTGGGAGGTTCTAGCTCGTATTATTGCTAAGGAAAAGCCGGATGGTTTAGTGCCTACTCTTGGTGGGCAGACTGGTTTGAATTTAGCGGTGGAACTAGCGGAACGCGGTATTCTCGCTGAACATGGGGTAACCCTCTTGGGTACCTCACTTGAGACCATTAAAAAAGCTGAAGATCGGGAAATGTTTCGCCAGTTGATGCTAGACATCGCTGAGCCCATTCCCCAGAGCAGTATTGTATCTATGGTGGAAGACGCAGTTGCCTTCTGCCAGGAAATTGATTATCCCATCATTGTCCGGCCGGCATATACCTTAGGAGGGTCTGGCGGGGGCATTGTCCATAATGAAAAAGAACTGCGCGAGGTTGCTGACCGCGGTATCAAATATAGCACAATCGGCCAAATTCTCTTAGAGCGGAGTGTAGCAGGCTGGAAAGAAATCGAGTATGAAGTGATGCGTGATTCGGCCGATAACTGTATTACCATCTGTAATATGGAAAATCTAGATCCTGTCGGGATCCATACAGGTGATAGTATTGTGGTCGCTCCTTCGCAAACGCTGGCCGATAAAGAATATCAGCTCTTACGTACTGCTTCCCTAAAAATTATCCGAGCCTTGAAAATAGAAGGGGGCTGTAACATTCAATTTGCCCTCAATCCTCATTCGATGGAGTATATCGTCATTGAGGTTAATCCTCGGGTCAGCCGCTCCTCAGCCTTGGCCTCCAAAGCTAC
>CAZKEO010000140.1:0-5607 GCA_964551785.1 uncultured Eubacteriales bacterium
AGTCTTTCAACAGCAACTGATGTACAGGAACGGAAGTTAGTTTTTCAATCAACCTCAAAAAAAAATCAGCCAGATTACTCTGCCTGATAAGTTCTGACTATTTAATTGTTACTTCAACACTTTTAGTAAAATATTTCTTAAAAAATTTGGTAACCGGAAATAGTAGACCCGCATTCTATTCACCCCTTTTCTTTGCTGTCTACTCTCAAATTATGCATTACTTATCATTGTGGTGAATGTCCCATCCCAAGCTTCTTGCTCTTTTATCTGAGAAAGTGAACAAAATCCAACTATTAATAAAATTAGCCCCGTTAACCAATGATCTCCTTGGATAGCACTTCCGAGCAGTAACGTTATTGCTGATACCTTTAGTGCCTTTCTCAAACTATGTTTTAATAATATTACGGCAAAAAATAATGCTAAACTTAAACCACCAATTCCCGGAATTAGATACCAAATATACCCATATAGCGCAATAAGTGCAGACCCTTCTTTGCCAAGCATGCCAAGTGGTCGACAATAACCCAATAAAATCAGAATTAGCGCTAGTACAGGCACTATTCCTTGTAAACCAGACTGTTCCAAGAGATAGCCTAGCACTATTCCCTTACCAAATTCTAGTGTCACTTTTAACAAAGCTGCTTCAATTCCCAGGACATTTAGGAGGTTAACAAAACCTCCAGTACCATCGCCATACTCCCAGATATCTTCACCACTTAAGAGCTTGGCTGTGAGACGACCAATGGGAATAGCACCAAGGATATACGCCGTACCATAAACTAAAAACTGTGAAATCATCATAAACCCTCAATTCTTCTCCTGAACCATATATATTCTAATTTATGCCTAAAAAATAAAAAAATAACCTTGCTCCACTCACGGATCAGGTTATTTTCATACTTATTAGCTATCAGGCTATTCAATCTCAAAGATTAAGCTGACCTTAGTTGCTAACATTCCATCTGTGTTAGCAATTTCACCAGCTTTAAGATAGCTTCTACAGCGATTCCACCAACGGCACTCCTGCATAGGATTAATCATTTCCCTACCATGATAGCAAATTTCACAGGTAGTGATGTTCAACCTCTCCCATAGCCTTGTTAAATCATAACTATGTAATCTAGCCAGTATTTGATCTTCTCGTCCCACAGCTTCTTCATGAATCGCCTGGATACGTAATATCTCATCTAAAATCCACTTGACGTCTGGCGAAATTGCAACCATCTTGCTCATGCTTATTCCTCACCCGACTTAATATTTTGGCACTTTTATCTTGCTAACCATCAGGTAAGAAAGCATCACCATGCCAATTGGAAACAAAACTGCTGGAATGCGATGGGCTACCAATACCATAATGGCCATAATGCTACCAGCGGCTGTAATCGGAACCCCCACAAAATAATCACTAATATTTAGAACGTTAAACCTTGCTAAACGAATAGCACCACAAAGAGAAAACCCAATTGCGATAATCAGGCCAGTAAAGTATGGCATTATATCTAGCTTATAAGCATAAACCAGTATTGTTGGCGCTACTCCAAAGGAGACTAAATCACATAAAGAATCTAGCTCTTTCCCAAAAGCCGAAGTTGCATCAAGACGTCTCGCCAGTTTTCCATCCATTCCATCTAGCACAGTTCCAACTAAAATCATGGCCGCAGCCATCTGCCATTCGCTTTGTAGTGTGAAAACTAAAGATACTACCCCTAATAGCAGGTTGGTTAAGGTGAAAATACTGGGTATCATCTTAGTGTTCATTCCTTGCCCTCCCCAAAAATATTAAACAAATAGGACTCTTTTCTATGTCCTTTTAAGTCAACTTTTATTCTACCATTTTTAGTCTTAGAAAGAAAGTCTTTAATTATAGCATTATGATTCATTGCTTATCTTCTGCTCAGCTAACCAGTCTGCCACTTTTTGGACAATTGCATCACTATCACCACGGAAATGATTCTTAACGGGTAATGAACGCAGGAACTTGACACCATAGCGCTTAACGATTAGTCGGTTATCTAAGATAACTACAACACCATGGTCGTGTTGGGTTCTGATTAGACGCCCAAAGCCTTGCTTAAGTCTAATTACTGCTTGGGGAATGGTTAGTTGATTGAAGCTATCAAGGCGTTGATTGCGCAGATGTTCTAACCTTGCTTCCACAGTAGGCATAGATGGTGGTACAAAGGGTACTTTCACAATAATTACACTTCTGAGCACCTCACCTGGCAGGTCAACACCCTCCCAAAAGCTGTTTGCTCCAAATAATACGGCTCTGGGACTATCTTGGAACTCTTCGATTAGTCTAGCTCTACTGCCGTCTATTCCATGTCCCAGGACACAAATTCCTTCGGCTTCAAGTTGTGGCCTGATTTGCCAATATACTTCTCTTAGCATCCGGTGTGAGGTAAACAATACCATTGTTTTTCCACCCGCAACTAAAGTCAAATCTCTTATTATGGGGGTAATTACCTCAGCATATTCATCATCTGCTATTTCGGTAGGATTAGGTATGTCTCGGCAAATACATAACAGGGCTTTTTGCTCATAGGCAAAGGGTGAGGTTGCCTGTCTTGCTAATATTCTTTCAGAATCTGCATAATTTAACCCTACTCTATTAATAAAATGCGCAAAATCCCCATCTACAGTTAAAGGAGCTGATGACATAATGACAGCTTTTTTTTCATTAAATAATTTCTCGTGCAATAACTTACCAACGTGGATAGGAGCGGCTTTTAAGGTAATATTAACCCATTCGCGTTGCTCTTGTCGTTCTAACCAGCAAACGAAGTTTTCCTCGCTAGTATTCAGGACAAAGTCAATCGCTTGAGCTAATTCTAAAGCAGCTTGTGCCTGCCCATATAAGAGCTTACTATCTTCTTGGAATTCCTCTCCATGAAGCCCTTGATACCTATCTAGTAAAGCTGCCATTGCTACAAGTGAATCTTGTAAAGTTGTTAATCTAATACATACATTTTGACTGCTACTGTCAATAATTTGCCAGTTTTCTAATTCCCGGTGTGCAGGCCGCAAGCGCATCGTACTTTGCAATGCTAAATTATGATTGCTTTGTGTAGCATCATTTACGAGGACTTGGTCTAAAAGGTCAAAAAGTAGCCGAACTTCTTCAGAAATAGCCCCTAATAATGGTAGCGCCTTGTCCATTTCCTGTACAAAAATTAGATAATCTTTCGAACCTAAATTACCTTGAAACTTTGCTTGTCGTTGCCTGAGACCACCTAAGATTCCGGCATTACTTCCTTCCTTAATTGAGCGAAATAAACCATTAAGGAACCTGTAAATACTCCATTTACTTACATTAATCCCTAAATGCTCGGTGGCAACATCCTCAATTTGGTGTGCTTCATCAATTACTAGATAATTATAGCTAGGTAATACTTTATTTTCAGCCTTAATATCAGAAAACACTAGGGAATGATTTACAATCAACAAATGCGCACTCTCAGCTAGCCGTTTTGCTTTAGTGCTAAAACAACCTTTCAGATACCTAGAGCATTGATTCCCCAGACAACTTTCTCGATCTGCTTCGAGCTTACTCCAAAGTTCTTGATCCTTACCAAAGAGATGTAACTCAGCCTTGTCTCCAGTCTTGGTAACCCTTACCCAAGCCAATAATCTTATTGCAAAGGCTACTTGCTCAGCTTCAAATTCATGTTTATTACCAATAAAGTAATTCCACTTCCGCATACATAAATAATTACTCTTACCCTTTACTAAGGCAGTCTTGAACTTAAAGGGCAAGATGCTACTAAGCAGGGGAATATCCTTTTTCCACAACTGTTCCTGCAAATTAATCGTGTGGGTAGCAACTACCACTTTTTGCTGATGTACTACCGCCCAATACAAGGCTGGAATTAGGTAGGCTAGTGACTTACCTGTTCCAGTACCAGCTTCCATTAATAAACATTGTTCTTCCAAGAGGGCATTGCTAACAGCTTCAACCATCTCAACTTGCTGTATTCGGTATTCAAAGTCCGGGATATGTTGTGCAACCAGTCCACCAGGCATCAGGATTTTTTGAATGCCGTGAGTATCAAACTCTAGCTCTGGTTGGTTGGTACCTTCTGCCCTTGTTATAAATAATGCATTTTCAACTGAAGTTATGCCTATCTCAGCTTCCGACTTGATCTTTTTATCAACAAAAGTTTTACTTTGTGCTTTAAGGAGTTCTTGCCAAAACTTTTGGTATGCCCAATTGCTTTGATTGCTTAGTTCGGTGATTTGATGGACCAGCCTCAGCGGTAATTCGCGTAATTCAGCTTGACATTGTAAAAATAGGCTGGCAGTTGCCTTGGCATCATCAAGGGCACGATGTTGTGTCTCATGATTAATGTTTAGTAATTTTGTCAGTGTTTTTAAACGATGATTCTTGGCTAATGGGAAAACCCATCTACTCAAATCAACTGTGTCCAGACATTCCCACTGCAGTTTAACTTTAATTGCCGCCTCCAAAAATGAGCGATCAAAATTAATATTATGGCCAACTAAGATGACTGGTTGGCCCATCAGTTGCTCCGTTAATTCTGATAAGATAGCTGGTAGCGAAGGTGCATCCTGAACCATTTCCATAGTAATACCTGTTAATTGGGTAATGCGGAGAGGAATTGGGTGGTTAGGTTTTATTAGCGTTTCCCAGCACCTTACGATTGCTTCCTCTTCTATAACCACCAAGCCGATTTCGATAATCTCATCCCTGGTGGGGTCAGATCCAGTGGTCTCAACATCGACCACCAAGTACCTGCTTCCCATTCCATAACTCCCCTCACGTAGGTATCTGATTACTTCCTATACATCCAACTTCGTAATTGCTAGTTCTGGTTGTGTATTCATTTCATAAGCGAACAACTGGGAGATGCCCCGTTCTTTCAAAAGCATTATTATCTGCTGACATTCTTCCAAGTTAATCTTCAAAGCTAAACCGCAACTTGCGGAAATTTCTTTTGGGGTAGGTATGATAATATGATCTATCTTTGCTCCTTGCAAAGTCTTTTCAGCGGCCAGAGCATGATGAGTTGACCGAAAGGCAATGAGGCCAAAATGGGTGGTTACAAATAAACTCCGAGTCATGAGAAAAACTCCTTAATATTAAAGTAGCACCGTATTTAGTCCCCTAAACAAATACCAATCGACCTGGCAGCTGTTAAGAGGTCACTATCTAATGGTACCTTCCGCAACTCCCCGACCGCATCTTGCAACGAAACCGCTACAATCTCTGGTGTTCTTAAAGATACCATCTTGCCAAACTCACCCTTTACAGCCAGTTCAACAGCTTTAACTCCATACCTAGTCCCTAGGATGCGGTCAAATGGTGTGGGGCTCCCGCCACGCTGGAGGTGTCCCAGCACAGTAACCCTAGTTTCCATGCCCGAAAGCTCTTCAATTTGTTTGCCCACTTGGTTACCGATACCACCCAGCCTTATTGGATCGGCACTATCAGCAATGACCTGCTGAACTACCATTTCACCGTCAATGCTCTTAGCACCTTCAGCCACTACCACAATGCTAAATTTTTTACCTTGCTCTCGGCGCGCTAATACTTTAGCACAAATTTTGTGATAATCAAAGGGTATTTCCGGAATCAAAATAACATCC
>CAZKEO010000141.1:0-5607 GCA_964551785.1 uncultured Eubacteriales bacterium
CATTAATTAAGCCTGCATTGAGGTCTGCATCGATACTCATTTGTTTACCGGGCATGGCATCAAGGGTAAACCGCGCGGCAACCTCAGAAACGCGTTCCGCACCCTTGGTTATTACTAAAAACTGTATTACTACCAGAATCAGGAAGATAACAAAGCCAACTGCCGGATTACCACCCAATACAAAATTGCCAAAGGCCTCAATGATTTTACCAGCTTCTCCGTTGAGTAGGATTAATCTGGTTGAGGAAACATTTAACGAGAGCCTAAATAGGGTAATAATTAACAACAAGGTTGGAAATACTGAAAAATCCAAAGTTTCTTTATTGTACATAGCAACAACCAAGATAATCAGCGAAATACTGATATTGATAGTAAGTAAGATATCTAAAAGGCCAGATGGGATAATAATGACCATTATGACGACCATGAAGATAACTGCAATTGGCATAATTAGATCGCTAAATCTAGATATTTTAGAAGCCATTGGTGTGGTCATGTAATACCTCCAATCTTACTTTGTTTTCGATTTCAGCTTGTAAACGAACGCCAGCACTTCAGCAACAGCTTGGAATAGTTCCGGCGGAATGTGGTCACCGATGTCAGTACTTTTATAGAGCGCTTGGGCAAGTGGTTTGTTTTCGACAGTTGCTACATTGTGCTCTTTAGCTACTTCTTTAATTTTTAACGCTAGGTTATCTTGTCCCTTAGCTAAAACTACTGGTGCAGCCATTTTTTCGCCATTATAACTCAGCGCAATGGCATAGTGTGTAGGGTTTGTAATAACTACATCTGCTTTGGGTATTTCCTGCATCATGCGACGCATCGACATGCGGCGCATTTTCTCACGGATTTTACTTTTTATCTGAGGATTACCTTCGGTTTGTTTATATTCTTCCTTAATCTCATCCTTACTCATCTTCAGGGACTTGTTGTGTTCTCTGAGTTGATTGAGATAATCAAAAATAGCTAAAATAACTAGTAACACTGCACTTTGGAGCCCTATTTTGATAATCATACCACCTAGAATAGCTCCTGAGGTCTGTATGTTCATATCCATCATTTTGGGGAAAAGATCAAAATTATCCCGGATGATTCGATATACTAAAATTCCTACCAGAACTATCTTAAAGATTGACTTAAACAACTCAGCAATGGCTCGCATTGAAAACATTCGTTTGAAGCCTTCAATGGGGTTTAATCTTTCTAATTTGATAGCTAGAGCCTCTGTAGAGAATAAGAACCCTACCTGAAGATAGTTAGCTGTTAACCCAGCAATCATCACCGTTCCTAGAATAGGGAGCACGACCTTGGCACCGACAATTGCCACCTGTTGAAAAATCTCTATCAGGGACTTTACAGTCAGATCCGCTCTCGACAAGGTACTTAGCATTGTTCGGCACATCTGAAATACTTCACTATACATATATGGAAAAAAAGAGTTTAAAGCCATAAAGCCAGCTAATAACACCAAGGCAGAGTTAAATTCCTGACTCTTAACTACTTGTCCCTTTTGTCTTGCCTCCTGTTTTCGCTTAGGTGTGGCTTCTTCCGTTTTTTCCCCGGCAAATAACTGTAAGTTTAAGGGCAATAATTTACGGTTATTATCCTGCATAATTTGTCGCCCCAGCTCCTTTTGAATTATCCCCCGATTGCTTTCATAACTTTAATTACATCTTCAAAACTTCCATCGAATAATATTTTCAGCATAAAAGCTAGCAGCGGTATTGAAAGCAATATCATTACCATACCAATCACGATTTTAATCGGAAGTCCTACTACAAAAATGTTCATTTGGGGTACCGTCCTGGCTAGGATTCCCATCGCCATATCTGTAATTAAGAGAACTCCTACTACAGGTAAACATATTTTTATGGCAGTTGAGAACGCACCTCCGAAAATAGCTAGTACGGTTTCAGTCATGGAAGCCCGGTAGGTATAACTCATAAGGGGAATATATTGAAAACTTTTTAAGATTGCTGCAAAAATATAATGGTGACTATTAGTAACTAAAAATAGTAATAAGGCCAGAATGTATTTGAAATTTCCCATCATTGGCAAAGGATTGCCAAACATTGGGTCAATCACGTTTACAATGCTAAAGCCCATCTGCATATCAATTGCTTGTCCGGCAAGCTGGATGGCTGTAAAAAATAATTGGGATACAAAGCCGATGGCCAAGCCAACCACTACTTCTCCTGCTACCAGTAAAATATAAGAGAAGATGTTATCAGGGGTAGTTAATAAGCTGGGTTTAAGCACGGAAAAAACCATCAAAGCTACGATAAAGGATAAACCAATTTTAAGTTGTGGAGGAATATTACGACTTCCGAGCACTGGGGCTAGGATAATAACTCCTAGGATGCGGGCGAGAACCAGGAGAAAAATATTAACCAGTTCAGCCACAACCATGAGTTGTTCCACTTAATCACCTCATTGCTTAATTAGCGAATTGCTAGGGTATGCAAACCTGCCAAAATATTAGCAGTATAGGATATCAAAATATTCAACATCCAGGGTCCGAAAAACACGATAGTTGCCATAACAACAACAATTTTGGGTACAAAAGCCAGAGTTGCTTCCTGAATCTGAGTGGTAGCCTGAAAAACACTCACCAAGAGCCCGATTAATAAACTTAAACCAAGAATGGGCGCTGAAACCAACAGTACCGTATATATTGCTTCCCGGGCCAGATATATTACATAATCCTGGGTCACTGTACACCACCCCCATTTATCTAAAACTCAAGATCAAAGACTGAACTACTAGATGCCAACCATCCACTAAAACAAATAGTAGTAATTTAAATGGCAGTGAAATCATCATTGGTGGTAGCATCATCATTCCCATGGACATCAAGGAACTGGCTACGATCATGTCGATGACTATAAACGGTATAAAGAGCATAAAGCCAATTTGAAAGGCCGTTTTTAGTTCACTGATAGCAAAAGCAGGTATTAGCACAAAGGTCGGAATATCCTTGTAGGTTTTAGGGCGAGGTGTCTTGGACAAGTTTACAAATAGCGCTAAGTCCTTTTCTCTTGTTTGTTTGAACATAAATGTTCTTATCGGCTGGGCTGCCTTGTCAAGCGCCACATTCTGTTGCAGCTTTCCAGACAGATATGGTTGCAAAGCATCCTGATTAATTTGGTTCCAAGTAGGGTACATAATAAAAAATGTCATAAATAAAGCCAGGCCAACTAGAACCTGATTGGAAGGCATTTGCTGGGTCGAAAGGGCATGTCTTAAAAAAGACAGCACTATGATAATCCTGGTAAATGAGGTCATCATTATTAAAATAGATGGTGCAAGTGATAAAATAGTCATTAAAAACAGGATTTGCAAACTAGTTGCGATATCCTGGGGGTTATTACTTCCCTCTAACCCCAGTTTCACTGTTGGTAGCGGAATAGCTTGTGCTGCTTGGGCAGGATTTGAGACCAGTAAGTTACTAGCAAGTACTAACCCAAGAAAGCCGCCTGCAGCAGCCAGTGTCTTCCAACTTACCTTACTCAAGAGTATCATCCTTCCCCTTCGCCCCTTTCACCTTACCCTGGGCGATATCTTGAAGTTTGGATATTTGTTGACGCAGATGGGAACTGAAGGGCATTTGATTGTTAGGCGAGGCAGAACCCATGATGCTCTGTAAAAGTTTCGCTTTGGTTTCTTCCCAATTATTTGGTCTTTTGCTGGTAACCAGATTCTCCCGCATTTCCCGAATTAAATCCTGATCAGCAATCTCGGCAATCACACTAATGTTATGATCAGTAACCCCCAAGGCTACCACTTTCCCACCAATTTCGGCAATATAAATGCCTTTGTTTGGTCCCAGAGAATATTGGTCATAAACAGAGATAAAATCTCCACCAGGTAATAACGAGAGTTTGCGTGGAAAGATTTTTAAGCCGGCATATGATAAGCCAAAGATAACTGCCAAACTTAAGACCATTTTAAATAAGTAGGAACCCATACTTGGAAGTTCAGCCTGTTCTTGACCAGCAGGCGTAATAGCCTCAGCAGTATAAGGCCTTGACTCGATACTGTTATCAGCATTTCCCCCAGGAGCTGCCTGAGCCGTGGGACTCGCCAGCAGTAGACTTGCTAGAAGCACTAGTACTATTCCAATCCTGGAGGGATTGTTTCTTTTATTCACAACAGTCCCTCCCACTTTGCTTATTCAAGCGCTTTATGGACAGCTTCCAAAACTCGATCTGGCTGAAAAGGCTTAACTATAAAGTCCCTTGCACCTGCTTGAATGGCATCAATAACCATCGGTTGCTGTCCCATCGCACTACACATGATAATTCGGGCTTGGGTGTCAAAGCGGCGGATTTCTCTCACAGCAGCAATCCCATCCATTTCTGGCATGGTGATATCCATCGTAACTAAATCTGGTTTAATAATTTTATATTTTTCTACAGCTACTAAACCATTCTCAGCCTCACCTACAACCAGATAACCATGCTTGGTTAAAATGTCTTTAATCATCATCCTCATAAAGGCGGCATCATCGACGACGAGTATCCGCTTTCCCATACTAAATCCTCCTTGAATGTCATTTATTGAAGATTAGCCACTCTTTCCATTGGGCTGATAATGTCTGTCACTCTGACTCCAAAATTTTCATCAATTACTACTACTTCACCTTTGGCAACCAATTTGCCATTAACTAAAAGGTCTACTGGTTCTCCTGCCAGCTTATCTAATTCTAAAACTGACCCTGGTCCTAGTGCTAATATTTCTTTGATTGTTTTCCTAGTTTTTCCCAGTTCAACTGTGACTTGGAGTGGTACATCCATAATTAACCCGATATTACCAATCTCCTGTTGAGCTGTTCCGGACTGCAGTGATGCAAATTGGGCAGGTTGCACTTGAACTTTGGCTTGTTGCGCAAACCCTTGGTTATATACTTGATTGGTCGCGGCAAAGGGAGGTGCACCATAAGCTTGATTCATCCCATCCTGCGGCGGGTAATTACCACCTTGTGGAGGATACCCTGGTGGTGGATACATCCCAGCTTGTGGTGGATACATGCCACCTTGTGGTGGATACATGCCGCCTTGTGGTGGATACATGCCGCCTTGTGGTGGATACATGCCGCCTTGTAGTGGATACATTCCTCCTGGCGGTTGTGTGCCATAGTCATATTGTTGTGCTGCCATGGGTTGGCCTTGATTTGGTGGGGGATACTGACCCGCCGGTGGGATTTGAAAAGCATTAGTTCCAGGTGAGCTTGGTACTTGCTGTGGAACAGGAGAGACATGATTGACCGGGGTTTCCTGCTGAACAGGTACTTCGTTTGCTCCGCTTGGTTTTTCCATGCTACTCATTAAATCCTTTAAGAGTTGACTTGAAAAAGCAACCGGAATAATTTGCATGATTTCACTGTTAATTAATTCTCCAACTTGCATCTGAAACTTTACTTTAATAATCGCTTCATTTTCGTCAGAGTTCTTAGCTAAGGGCTCACTGGCTAAATTAACAGTTCTAAGAATGGGAATTCCTATTTCAATCCGCTGTCCTAAGATAGAGGACATTGAGGTACAAGCAGAACCCATCATTTGGTTCATTGCTTCTCCCACAGCCCCTAAATGAAACTCAGAAAGTTCT
>CAZKEO010000142.1:0-5590 GCA_964551785.1 uncultured Eubacteriales bacterium
GCCTAGAAGCAGCCCAGCATTCTGGCCAGTTAGCACTACCTGCCAAGCTCTTGAATTTTGCTGACCTCTATCTGGATACTGGCACCCGGGAAGCTCATCGGGGCAAGCGGCAAATCCCGCTAACTACCAAGGAATTTGATCTCCTGAGTTTCTTTTTAGAGCATCCCCGCCAGGTCTTACCCAAAGACCTGCTGATGGATCGGATCTGGGGGATTGACTACACTGGTGAATCCAATGTCCTAGAGGTCTATGTAGGGCTGCTCCGCCAGAAATTGGAGGAGGGAAGTTTGAAACGCCTAATTCATACTGTGCGAGGCGCTGGTTATGTCTTAAAGGAGTGAGCTTAGATGATAGTCGTTCCCTGGCAAAAATTATCGATTAGAATGCGGCTTACTGTGTGGTATAGCACAGTGCTAAGCTTAACCTTACTGGCTTTCGGAATTTTCTTGTACCTCTTTTTAAGTTATAATCTGCATTTAGAAATTGACCAATCCATTACAAATCAAGCTAACCAAGTAGTACGTTCCATCACAGTGGTAGGTGAATACCCCTTCCCCCTGAATCAAGTGGTTCTGCCTAATGTGGATGTTTTTGCTTCACCGGATACCTATCTTCAAGTGGTTAGTGAGGATGGAGAAATAGCTGCGAGGTCCACTAACCTTGGTCATCAAGTCTTACCTTTAAGTAGGGAAACCCTGCTTTATGCAAGCAAGGGGGAAGGTTTTTACGAAACTCTGCAGGTAGGTAGTCAAAATCTCCGGATTTATAATCTACCTTTAACCTATAAAAATAAAACGCTGGGAATTTTACAGGTCGGTCGTTCCTTAGTACCAGTAGATAGAGCCCTTGGACGCCTTAGTTTTGTCCTATTTGCCGGAGGTCTGTTTACAGTACTCTTAGCTACATTGTTAGGTTGGATACTTGCCAGAATGGCCTTAAAGCCGATTGACCAACTAATTCTAGCGACCGAGAAAATCCAAGAGGCTCGTGACCTCCAACGGCGGATTGAATATGCTGGTCCGGCAGACGAGGTTGGTGTCTTGACCGCTAATATCAATGAAATGCTGGCAAGACTGCATAATGCCTACCAAAGCATGGAAGCTAGTATTGCTATGCAAAAACGTTTTGTGGCAGACGCCTCCCATGAATTACGCACCCCCTTGACTATCATTAGGGGAAATATTGAACTGCTTCAGAAGATGGGTGACCTTGACCCAGTGGCGCATCGCGAAATTTTAGCAGATATCATCGGGGAAACGGAACGCATGAGTAGACTGGTGAGCGATCTCTTGGCCTTGGCTCGGGCTGATGCCGGGATTAAAATCAGCTTAGAAACAATTGACTTGCCAGCTTTTCTTTCGGAACTATCTCGGCAGATTCCGCTCATTCCTGGCAAGGCAACTTTCCACAACTTAGACCCGGGGCAAGTCCCGCAAATCCAAGTTTCCGCTAATCCCGATTATCTGAGACAGTTGTTTTTGATCCTGCTGGATAATGCTTTTAAATACACCAACGCTACGGGAGCTATTTGGCTGAAAACCAAGCAGCAAACAGACTATATCGGTATCACCATTCAAGATAATGGGGCAGGTATCGCTCCAGAGGATTTGCCCAAAATTTTTCAACGCTTCTACCGGGCAGACCGGGCTAGAGTAGGCACCGGAACAGGCTTAGGGTTAGCCATTGCCCAGTGGATTGCTGAACAGCACCTAGGAAGCATCGAGGTGGAAAGCACGCTCGGAGTCGGCAGTTCATTCACGGTGTGGTTGCCAGTCAATTTGTCATTTGGAGAATTTGTTTAAGCCAGTCTTGTCCGGTCGGGTACCAGTTCCTGTCCGGTGTTAATAGTTTGATGCCGACCAGTTCTAAGTTTGCTGGTTTAATAAATTTCATCCAACCCTGGCGAGTGGTCGTCCATGACCACCGCCAGGGAGTGCATCGTCCTGATGCACGGGATGAATTTATTAACCAACTGCACTAAGACCTGGTTACGGCCCTAAACTAAATCACACCTAAACCGGAACAGGTACCCTCCCTGTGCGTAATTCAGGCATGCGTTAATAGACTGGAGCACCTAAGACCCACAAGTACGAAGGGTGGTGTGGTTACCTTTCGCGCAAGGCACTTTACGGAGCTTCCGGATTCAAATCACTGTGCAGGTTCCGTCGAGGAGGACACTGTGACCGAAGGAAAAGCAGTATTTAAGTTTGTCCGAAGCAGGAACCGAGCAGATGATTTGGACCGGAAGTGCAGTATGGTGCCTGGAAGGTAACCACACCACCTACAGTTGACCCCGAGCAGGATTAGCAAGTTAGGCCTAAAATGAACTTGCAACAAAAAAGACCGTCAGCTCTGATGTGCTAACGGTCTTGCGTTTGGTTAACTTTTTTGGATTTTAGCCCAAGTATCGCGGAGAGAGGCAATCCGATTAAAAACGGGCGCTTCCGGAGTTGAATCAACAGTATCCACCGAGAAATAGCCATTTCTTAAAAATTGATAGCGACTACCTGGTACTGCACCAGCAAAACTTGGCTCCAGGAGACAATTGGTTAAGCGCTCAAGGGAATTCGGATTCAGCTTGGTTTTGAAATCCGAACCTGCCTCCTCACCCTCAGCTGTTTCTGTTGATAATAAGTGCTCGTACAAACGCACCTCGGCTTTAATCGCATGGGCAGCTGAGACCCAGTGGATGGTACCCTTAACTTTCTTGCCACTGGTATCACTACCACTTTTGGTGGAGGGGTCATAGCTACAACGTAGTTCTAGAATCTCTCCAGTTTGCTGATCTTTAATAACTTGTTCACATTTAATGATGTAGGCATGCTTTAACCGCACCTCTTGCCCAGGTCTTAAGCGGAAGTATTTTTTCGGAGGGTCTTCCATAAAGTCTTCCTGTTCGATATAGATTACTCTGGAAAACGGCATTTTGCGTGAGCCCATGGCTGGATTTTCCGAGTTATTTTCTGCTTCCAGCTCTTCAACTTGGTCAGCCGGGTAATTCTCAATAACTACTTTGAGCGGTCGTAAAACTGCCATCACCCGGGGTGCTCGGATGTTCAAATCCTCCCGGATACAGTATTCTAACAACCCATAATCTACAATGCTATTGCTTTTGGCTACTCCAATCCGGTCACAAAAATCACGGATGGCCTCTGGGGTATAACCTCTCCTCCGCAAACCGGAAATGGTGGGCATCCGAGGATCATCCCAGCCACTAACCAGACCCTCTTCTACTAGCTGACGAAGTAAACGTTTACTCATTACCGTATTGTTTAGATTCAACCGCGCAAACTCGATTTGTTGGGAGTGACACAAAACGTTTAAGGTAGTTAACACCCAGTCATATAAGGGCCGATGGTCTTCAAATTCCAAAGTACAGATTGAGTGGGTGATGTTCTCGATTGAATCAGAAATCGGATGAGCGTAATCATACATTGGATAAATACACCACTGATCGCCTGTGCGATGATGGTGGGCTTTGGAAATCCGGTAAAGGACGGGATCACGTAGATTAAGGTTCGGTGAAGCCATATTAATCTTGGCCCGGAGTACTCTGGAGCCATCTGCAAACTCTCCTGCTCTCATCCGTTCAAATAAATTTAAGTTCTCTTCCACTGTGCGGGTCCGGTAGGGACTGTCTTTGCCAGGCTCAGTCAGATTACCGCGGTACTCCCTGATTTCCTGGGCACTCAAATCACAAACAAAGGCTTTACCAGCTTTGATTAACTCAACTGCATAGGCATAGAGTTGCTCAAAATAATCAGAGGCATAATACATCCGATCCTCCCACTCAAAGCCCAGCCATTTAACATCGGCTTTGATGGAATCTACATATTCAACGTCTTCCTTGCTGGGGTTGGTGTCATCAAACCTTAAGTTACAGAGCCCGCCATTGGATGCCGCGATGCCAAAATTAAGACAAATGGATTTAGCATGGCCAATGTGCAGGTAACCATTAGGCTCAGGTGGGAAACGGGTATGTACCCGGGCACCATATTTGTTGGTTTTCAAATCTTCGGTTATAATATTTTGGATGAAGTTAGAAGATCCCACTGGGGTAACATTATCCATAATTTTTTTCTCCCTCTTCACTAGTTAGTTTTAGTTGTTGGTCAACTGCTCAATTATTATACCATTTTTACCCTCCTATGCCAAACGCGATCCCGCCTAGTTCTTCAGGCAATGGGTAATGCACGTTTACTAGGATAAATACCAGGGCAACAGAAAGGTGCGTAAAAGATGCAAAATTATCAAGTGGTCTTGTTTGATTTGGATGGCACAATTACCGATTCGAAGCTGGGAATTCTTAATTCTGTGCTTTACTCCTTGGCTAAATTCGATATTAGCATCGAAGATTTGGATAGCCTCAACTGCTTTATTGGTCCACCGTTGCTGGAATCCTTCCAGGAATTTTGCCACTTTGACAAGGCTAAGGCCCACTTAGCTATTCAGTACTATCGAGAGTATTTTGCTAACACTGGAATTTTCGAAAATGCTGTCTATCCTGGTATCCCCCAGTTACTAAGCCACCTGAAGGATGCTGGTAAACAGCTATTGGTGGCTACCAATAAGCCCACTGTTTTTGCGGAAAGAATTATTTCTCACTTTCAGCTGGATGATTACTTTGCCGCTATTATTGGCAGTAACCTAGACGGAACACTGGGTACCAAAACAGCTGTAATTAATTATGCGCTCTCGAAAGTGCCCCAAGTTGCCAAGGAAAATGCCATTATGATTGGTGATCGCAAGCATGATATTATTGGGGCTCAACAGAACGGGATTGCCAGTATTGGGGTTACTTATGGTTATGGTTCATCCGATGAACTCCAGCTTGCCCAACCTACTTACTTAACGGACACTGTGGAGGACTTACGCTTAATTATTTGTAGTTAAATCAACAGTTCACAGACATAGACGGTAATAATAGCACTAATCGCAACTGTCAGCAGGGTTTTCTCAAAATATGATAACACCACCGCTACCAACATACCGATTGTAGCTGACCAAGTGTTTTGAGTGGAAGACAAAATACTAGGGAAGGTCATTGCCCCTAAAACTGCAAATGGTACATAATATAAAAAGGATTTGATAAACCTGGAGTTCAGCTTGCTCTTTACCAAGACAATGGGCAAAGCGCGGGGCAGGTAGGTTACTATCGCCATCAGCATTACTGCTGTAAACTGTCTAAGCATCTCAATCACCCTCCTGTGGGAAATAGAGGGCGCCGATCCCAGCAGCGACAATTGTTGCTAGCATAATGAGCCAACCCCCTGATAAGAATTGTTGTAACACAGGAACCCAGCTGAAAACGGTGCTTATCATGATTCCAATGAGGGCTACTACCAGAACAGGTATAGCTTTCTTAGCAGCCGGAACTACTAGAGCTATGAACATGGCATAAAGGGCAATCCCCATCGCACTTTGGACAGCTTGAGGCAAAATACCCGAGGAGAGTGCACCTAACACGGTGCCTAGTGCCCAGCCAAGAGAAGGCCGAGTAATTAAACCCAACATAAAGGGAAAGCTGATACTGTCCACGATTGAGGAATACATGGTAATAGGTTCAGCTGAAATCACGAAGGCCTAATGG
>CAZKEO010000143.1:0-5588 GCA_964551785.1 uncultured Eubacteriales bacterium
GGGACACCCTGATTAAAAGTCAGGTGCTCTACCGACTGAGCTAATGGCTCATTTTGCGTCTCACAAGAACATATATTACAGCATTCAAGGTTTATTGTCAACACTTTTTTAGTATTTTCTCATCCATGGTGTTGGACTTCGCTCTGTATTTTTCGAAAACCACCGAGCTAACCCTTATCTGCTTATGTAGTGTAGCATAGCTTGCCTAGCAAAGCTAGCGTTAAATTGTGGTATCCTTGTTTTAAACAGTAACAGCAGTACCACTAGCAGTTACCATCAGCATGCCTTCCCGCACAACTTCATAATCTAGATCTACACCTACCACAGCATTTGCGCCTAACTGCCTTGCGCGGCCAGCCATCTCATCTAAGGCAATTTCCCGTGCTTCTACTAGTTTACTTTCATAAGCGCCTGAACGGCCGCCAACTATATCAGTAACACTAGCAAAGAAGTCACGCACTACATTGGCACCCATAATTGCTTCACCACTAACTATTCCCAGGTAATTCTTAATAGGTTTTCCTTCTACATTAGGAGTTGTTGTGATAATCATTTTTTTACCTCCGTTTTCTTAGTAAATTTTTTTTGAAAGCAGCTTGGTTTGATCATTATTTTTCGCAAACCCTATCATAAATATAACGGATAAATGCAAAAATTTCCAGTTCTCGGTGAGGTTTTATTTTAATTTTTATTTACTAAATCTTAAATTGATTGATCATCCCTGCTAATTTAGCAGACATCTTTGCCAGAGAGTCCGAGGAATTAGCGATATTCTGGACAACTATGCGCATTTCTGCTCCCGAAACTGCCACATCGCGAACTGCCCGAGCCGACTCCGTAGAGGCATATCCAATATTATCAACCATCGACTTAACGTTTTGACTGCTTTTCGCCATTTCAGTACTCAGGGCCGAATTTTCCTCCACGATTGCTGCCACATTATCCATGGCAGTAACCATATCAGCACTCTTTAAGGCAATTCTGGAGGTAGCAGCATTAATCTGCTGGATTTGGGTATTTGTTTGATTGGCCAGATTTAAGATCTCCAATAATGCCTGTTCTGCTTCCCCTGTGCGTGTAAAGCCTTGCTCCACTTCCGTGGTGGCTTGAGACATGGCCTTAATGGAAGCTTCAATTCCTGCCATAATGGAGACCACTAATTTGCCAATTTCCTTAGTTGAAACACTACTGCGGACAGATAATTTACGTACCTCATCTGCCACTACCGCAAAGCCTTTCCCATGCTCACCGGCTCGAGCTGCTTCGATGGCTGCATTTAAGGCTAGGAGGTTGGTTTGTTCCGCAATTTCATCAATTACCCGAATTATTTCACCAATTTGTTGTGAACGGCCACCCAGTTCTTCAATTGTTGTGGAGGCTGTCCTGACAATCTCTCTAATTTTCTCCATCCCTTGCATTGTGCCACTAATTACTGTTTTCCCAGTCCCTGCTGCCTCAGTAGTCTGGGCCGAAGCCTCGGCCACAGTGCCACTTCCTCCTGCCACATAATTGATTTCACCCGCGATGTCATTGACATAGACAGATGCTTTGGTCACTTGATTAGCTTGTTCAACTGCGCCAGCTGCCACCTGGTTCAAAGATTCACTAAAATAGTCCATTACTTGCTTGGCCTGAATAACACTCGCTTGTTGTTTATTACTTCCTTGCTCGACCGCCTCTACAGTGTTGCTAATCGCGTTGATAATTTCTTCTGTCGCAAATCGCCCTTTAGTCGCGGAGTCTGATAAGTTATTACTGGTGTCTGCCACATGATTGACACTATTGCGGATTTCCCCAATTAAACTACGTAAATTAGTTAGCATCCGATTAAATTGACCAGCTAACTCTCCCAACTCGTCTCTAGAACTCACTTTCAGCTCTTGGGTTAAATCTCCTTTCAAATCAGCAATGTCTGCCATTGCTTTCACCATGCTACGAATGGGTTTAGTTAAATAACCAGCGAAAATTAAGCTGAGTAGTAATCCGAGAATGGCGGCCACTCCCCCAGCAATAAAAATTCTGGTAAGCAGTTCCTTTTTAGCAGTAAGTACCTGTTCAGCTGACATGTCTAGCCCCAAAATGGCAATCGTTGCACCCTGAGCATTTTTAATGGGGGCATAGGCACTTTTAAAGGTTCCCCATTGGTCTGTAAATAATGTTTTGTCGTAGAGTGCTTTCCCAGATAAGGCCTCCTGAATCTCCGGAGTTAGCTCGTATTCATCACCAATATGGGACACATCTTCCCCCTCAGCCGCATCTACCACAAAGACCGCGTTGGTCTCATCTTTAGGGGCAAGGGTGTAAACATAAGTGACTTTGTTTTCGTCCCTAATCTGTTGCAAGATTTGCTTTAATTCCTGATAGGTGGGTGTCGCTTCATCTTCAGGTGTTTTTAACTGATTGTGTTTTTCCGCATCAATCATTAACACGCCTGTCCGGGCAGCTGAGAGGATCGTTTCACCGAGTTGATCTTCTAAAGCTTGCGTCGCACGGGTATAACTGAGATAACCAGTTAGGCTGGTCACGCAAAAAATAGTAAGTAGAAAGACCAAGATAAACTTGATTCCTAGCGACAGCTTTAATAGTTTTGGAAGTTTTAGTTTTACCATTGTCCGCGCCTCCCACATAGCATTTCCCTATGTAAAAATATATGGTAAGTGTTGACAAATAACTACTTATTTTTACCATTTAGGTTAATGTTGTAATATTATCTGCAATTAACAGGTTTTCTGCATGAAGCTGCTGATCAAACACAAAAGAGACACCTCACGGTGTCCCTTTTTATATGCATAGATTTTTGAAATAAGTATTTCTTAATAAATTTCGTCTAGAACAATCGTTTGACTGCGTCTGGTACCCACTCCGATGATACTGAAGGGGACGCCCGTCAATTCCCTAATGCGGTCCATGTATTTCTGAGCATTTACAGGTAAGTCCTGGTACCTTTGAGCTTGGGTCAGATCTTCTGTCCAACCAGGATATTCCTCGTAGATTGGCTGGCACTTCGATAAGACCTTCAGGCTAGCCGGGAAGTCATTAATAATCGAACCATCTTCATAACGGTAACCAGTACAAATCTTCAAGGTCGGAATCCCTGTTAAGACATCCAGCTTGGTAACTGCCAGCGAATCTAAACCACTGACTCGGACGGCATATCGGAGAATTACGGCATCTAACCAACCACAACGGCGCGGACGACCAGTGGTGGTCCCGAATTCATTTCCAGCTGTGCGGATAAACTCGCCCATCTCGTCATTTAACTCAGTGGGGAAGGGGCCTTCACCTACTCTAGTAGTATAAGCCTTAACAATTCCCACCACATTATTGATTTTGGTTGGTCCCACCCCAGCACCAATACAAGCTGCTCCAGCTATTGGGTGTGAAGAAGTTACATAAGGATAGGTCCCGTGGTCTAGGTCTAAGAGAGTGCCCTGGGCACCTTCAAAGAGGATGTTCTGACCGGCTTCAATAGCCTCGTGAATTAAAAGGGAAGTATCGGCCACATATGGGCGAAGTTGCTCAGCATAGCCTAGATATTGCTGGTAAACAGCCTCGAATTCAAAGCCAGTAGTGTCATAGACCTTTTCTAAGAGATGATTTTTAGCCTCTAAGTTTAACATCAGCTTATCGGCAAATTCTTCCTTATCTAAGAGGTCTACCACCCTAATACCTACCCTAGCAGCCTTATCCATATAGGCTGGGCCAATACCCCGTCGGGTTGTGCCAATCTTATTATCACCTTTGCGGTCCTCTTCCACCTCATCTAGTTTTTGATGATACGGCATGATAATATGAGCCCTTGCACTAATCCGCAAATTATCAATTTTAATACCCCGCCCAACTAAATAGGCTAACTCCTTTAACAAGACAGCAGGGTCAATTACTACACCATTTCCAATAATGCAGATTTTTTCTGGATAAAGAATACCCGAGGGAATGAGATGGAGCTTAAACTCTTCCTCACCTACTACTACAGTATGACCGGCATTATTACCACCTTGATATCGGACAATCAGCTCTGCTTTTTCCGCTAAAAAATCAGTAATCTTGCCTTTTCCCTCATCACCCCATTGGGCTCCAATCAATACAACACTTGACATGAAATACACCTCCAAGCCAGATATCTAGCTTATATATTCTATATCTTATCCTAAGTTGTTAATACTTAAGCTTATTGACATTCTCTTTCATAAATTGACCTGGCTATCACCACACCGGAAGCTGAAGCTTGCGCTAAGCCCCTCGTTACTCCGGCTCCGTCACCAGCTGCATAGAGCCGATCGACCTGGGTCTCAAGCTGGGCATTTAGTTTGAGCCGCGAGGAGTAAAACTTTACCTCCACCCCATACAGCAGGGTGTGGCGGGAAAATACCCCTGGTGCAATTAAATCTAAAGCTCTCAGCATTTCTACCAGGGACATCAGATGCCGGTAAGGCAAGACCAAACTAAGGTCTCCAGGAGTAGCATTCTCCAAAGTCGGCACTACCAATCCTTTTTTCAAGCGCTCTACAGTGGTGCGTTGTCCTGCAATTAAATCACCTAAGCGTTGCACCAACACTCCACCACCCAGCAGATTAGCTAGACGGGCGATATATTTGCCATAGGCGATCGGTTCTTTGAACGGCTCGGTAAAGGTCTTACTTACCAAGAGCGCAAAGTTAGTGTTTTCCGTCTTTTTATGGGCATGGCTGTGGCCATTGACGGTAATTAAACCATCATTGTTTTCTGACACTACCTCTCCATAGGGATTCATGCAGAAGGTCCGCACGTTGTCCTCAAAAGACTTCGAGTTATAGATAAACTTTGATTCATAAATAACATTAGTCAGTGGTTCCATTACAGCTGCAGGCAGTTCAACTCGCACTCCAATATCAACTGGATTTACCGCTGTCTGCAGGCCTAAGCGCTCTGCTTCTTTGCTTAGCCATTCCGAGCCCTCACGACCAGGTGCAACTACTACATAGCGTCCAGCCAAGAGCTCTCCCTCGGCTGTTTCTGCACCTTTTAGGACCCCATCCTCGACAACAAGACGGGCAATCCCTGTACAGGTTCGGATTTCTACCCCATTGGCTAGCAAATGGTCGCGCATCCGCTCTAAGATTTGTTTGGTACGCCCAGTGCCCATATGTCTAATTGGGGCTGGAATTAACTTTAGCTCAGCTAAGACAGCCTTTTTCTGAATGTCGGCGATCTCATCCTCAACATCAATTCCATAAACTTTTTCCGGAGCACCATACTTTAAGTAAACCTTATCAATATATTGGATCAGATTATCCAGCTCTTGGTTGCCAATATATTCACCTAACCAACCGCCAACTTCAGTAGAAAGTGTTAGCTTGCCATCACTGAACGCGCCTGCTCCACCCCAGCCACAAACAATTGAGCAGGGAGCACAGTTGGTACACTGGATGTTCTTTTCCTTGGTCGGGCAGGTACGAGTATTAATATCACGGCCTTTTTCCAAAATTACAATGCGCAAAGGCAGGTTTTTTTCCACTAGTTCTAGAGCGGTAAAAATACCAGCAGGACCGGAACCCACTATCACGACATCATGGACCTGTTTTGACATGTCAGTGTTTTTGATGGAC
>CAZKEO010000144.1:0-1615 GCA_964551785.1 uncultured Eubacteriales bacterium
AGGCATCAAGACGCAAACATTTTCCTCTATGTAGTTTTCAGGGAGTAGTAAGCAGATACTCACTGTGAGCCAATCTCCTAAAAGGGAGGTTGGCTTTTTAAAGTTAAAGAGAATAATGCTCAAAAGAAATGACCTCTATTCAATTGAATAGAGGGTTACTTATTTTAAACTGCTAAGTAGGGAGATTATATTTTTTGAAGATATTGTTAACCTCTGTAAGTTGTTCTTGTCCAGGTGGTTTTATCTCAGCTAGTTTATATTGCAGACCTAGGTGTTGCCATTTATGCGCTCCCATAGTGTGATAGGGTAGAATATCTATGTGTGTAAGTGAGGAAAGTCCACTCAGGAAGATAGCTAATGCTTCCAGATCCTCGGGCAAGTCCGTTATACCGGGTATTAGTACGTGTCTAACCCAAAGGGGGATATTATGCTGTGTAATAAATTTGGCCGCCTGCAACACCGGAGTATTATCCTTGCCTGTCAACAGTAGATGTTTTTGTGGGTTAATATGCTTGATATCAAGTAAAACTAAATCTGTGCAGGTTAATAAATCCTTAAATACCAGCTCTGAAGTCCATCCCGAGGTGTCCAATGCCACGTGTATTCCCCGCTTTTGGCACTCCTGAAGTAGTGTCTTGGTAAAAACAGGTTGCAGGCAGGGTTCACCCCCAGAAATGGTTACCCCGCCCCCTGATCTCTGATAATATTCTTGGTAGTGCTCCAGTGAGGCGATAACCTCTTGAGCACTTTTTTCTTCCCCTGCATCTGTCTGCCAAGTGTCCGGATTATGACAGTACTGACATCTTAGCGGGCAACCCTGGAGGAAAATAACGCTTCTAATTCCCGGTCCATCTACAGTACTGAAAGTTTCAATAGAATGAATGCGACCTCTAGCCTTCTCCATCTAAGTGACCTCCATCTAAACGCCCTTCGTTTAAGCTGTCATCAATAGTACTTAACACGTACAGTATGCTTACATCAACTCATAAAAAGTTCGGGAAATAACCTCTAATTGCTGATCGTGGCTTAATTTATTGAAGTTTACGGCATAGCCCGATACTCGGATGACCAACTGAGGATATTTTTCAGGGTGTGCCATAGCATCCAGTAGAGTTTCGCGGTCGAGTACGTTGACATTGATATGATGCCCTGTTTTAGCTGTATAAGTGTCGAGTATGGCCACGAGATTTTTTGCGCGAACCTCCCGGGAACTGCCAAGTGCGCTAGGTACAATGGAGAAGGTATAGGATATACCGTCACGGCAACACTCATAGGGAATTTTACAGACCGAGTTCATGGCAGCCAGTGCCCCAAGTTTGTCCCGACCATGCATCGGGTTTGCACCGGGAGCAAAAGCTTCGCCCTGCTTACGTCCGTCTGGTGTAGCACCAGTTTTTTTACCGTATACCACATTGGAGGTAATGGTTAGAATGGACAAGGTAGCCTTTGCCCCTCGGTAGGTAGGTTGTTTTTGAAGTTGTTCATTGAAATAGTGAACAATTTCTTTGGCGAGATTATCCACCCGGTTATCATCATTACCGTAGCAGGGGAATTCACCAGTAGTCTCAAAGCCTACGGTGATGCCTTGTTCATTACGTACAGCTTTAACTTTGGC
>CAZKEO010000144.1:1625-5536 GCA_964551785.1 uncultured Eubacteriales bacterium
TAGTGGAGGTAATGGTTATTGTGCAGTGTTTGCCCCTATAGTGTACACTGCACAGCGTGTACGTTTTTAAATTTAACAGTAATTGTTCCATATTCAAGATATGTGGAGGTCACAGCCGAAATTTCGGGAACACGCAATTCACCGCCAATTTCGTCGCAGCCTGCATTTAAGGCTAGTACTAATGCTTTACCTAGGTTGGCACGGGCGCCAAAGAACTGCATCTGTTTCCCCACTTGCATAGCAGAAACACAGCAGGCAATGGCATAATCATCTCCGTATATAGGGCGCATCAAATCATCATTCTCGAATTGCAGTGCGCTGGTATCGATAGCTACCTGAGCGCAAAAATCTTTGAAGGGTGTAGGTAGCTGCTCAGACCACAAAACTGTAAGGTTGGGCTCGGGATCTGCGCCTAAATTATAAAGTGTTTGCAGGAAACGATAAGTGGTTTTGGTTACTAGGGTACGACCATCAAGACCCATTCCGCCAAGTACTTCTGTAATCCACAGCGGATCGCCAGCAAAGAGGTCATTGTATTCTGGTGTTCTTAATTGCCGAGCCAGACGCAGCTTGATGACCAATTGATCGATAAGTTCTTGTGCCTCAGCTTCGGTGATGAAACCTGCAACCAAATCTCGTTGGAGATAGATATCCAGAAAAGTGGCCACTCTACCCAGCGACATAGCGGCACCATTTTGTTCCTTAATGGCGGCCAGATAGGCAAAATAAACCCATTGAACTGCTTCCTGTGCGTTTGTTGCAGGGAGTCCTACGTCAAAACCATAAGTGGCAGCCATTTCCTTAATTTCTTCCAAAGCTAGAATCTGACTGGCGATTTCTTCCCGGAGCTGGAAGGTCTCTAGGTCCAGGGCATTAACCGCAAGTGCTTGATGGTCAGCCTTTTTGGCCGCTATCAGTATGTCGGCACCGTACAGTGCCAAGCGGCGGTAATCACCGATAATTCGGCCTCGACCGTAAGCATCGGGTAATCCGGTAATAATTGCGGTTTTACGGGCTAGCTTCATTTCTTCATTATAAAGGTCAAATACGCCTTGATTGTGGGTTTTCCGGTACTTGTGGAAAATTGGGGATAGTTGTTCATTAAGTTTGTAACCATAAGCATCACAAGCTTGTTCAACCATCCGCATCCCACCATAAGGGTTTATGCTACGCGTTAAGGGGGTATCTGTTTGTAAGCCGACCACCACTTCTAGCTCTTTATCGATATAACCCTCCTGGTACGCGTTGACACCAGTCACCTGCTCGGTGTCAATATTAAGCACACCGCCTTTGCTAATTTCCTGCCAAAGAAGTTCCTGGCAGTGCTGCCATAAAGCTTGAGTCTTTTTAGTGGGACCAATCAGGAAACTTGTCTCACCTTCGTAAGGGGTGACATTTGTTTGGATGAAATCACGAGAATCAACCGTCTTTTTCCAATCGCCGGTTTGGAATTTGCACCATGCCTGTCTTTGCATTTCGTATCCCTCCATTATAAAAATATTGGAAACTAGTGCGCAGGGGCCTTTTAGGCAATAAAGAAAACTTGGCTGGCACCAAGCACTTGTGCGAAGGTGGTAGCCTTAGTTGCACTTATGCCACCAGCAAGTATACTTTCTTTTTGGTATAAAAAACCGCCTGGGCACACTGCTGTTGCCCAGGCGGTCGGCTTGTCTATTAATATTGCACTCCACGTGGTTAATCCACTTATCCGCCAGTCGTGCAATTATTATATTTCTTACTATGTAAAAATCTTAGCATGCTTTGTTAGACTTCGTCAAGACGAGCTGCCAATATTTTTATCAATTAAGGGAACAGTAATATTATATTAAATAAAGGAAACGGTAAGTATAATGTCGAAAATAATATTAAATATATATAAGAGAAGGGCAGGAGATATAGCTTGGTCAAAAAAAAGGAGTCACCAGCCTTAAATGAGAAAAAAATCTTCGTTTTGGATACTAATGTACTATTGCATGACCCTCAAGCAATATGTAAATTTCATGAGCATGATATAATTATTCCTTTGGTTGTTATTGAAGAGATGGATGACCAAAAACGTAGACAAGATGAAGTAGGCCGTAATGCCCGCCAAGTTGCTAGGTTATTTGACCAGATGCGCAAACAAGGTAAGCTACATGAAGGAATTCCTTCAGCTGGTGGAGGTACCATCAGAGTAGAACTTAGTGAGGAATCTATTAATTTACCAGAGGAACTACTCTATGGGAAATCAGATAACCGGATTTTGGGGGTAGCCTTAAATTATAAGCACAAACATAGTGATCGCACTGTTGTGCTGGTTACAAAAGATACCTATTTACGCATCAAAGCAGATGCTATCGATGTATTGGCTGAGGATTATAAAACCGACAAGGTCAATATTGATGAATTGTATGATGGCACAGTCACTTTAACGGTTTCCTCCCAAATAATTAATGAATTCTACCAAAAAGGTGCCCTAAAATGGGAAGCAGACCAGCTCAGCGCGAATCAGTTTGTGACTTTTGTTGCTGATGATGGTAGTACTCAATCAGCCTTAGGTCGCTTTGACGCTCATCGACAAGAGATTGTTCCTTTGCGTTTTGGCGATAAAGAAGCATGGGGCATCAAGGCTAAAAATAAGGAACAACGCTTTGCCATGGAGTTACTACTAGATGAGAATATCAAATTAGTTACCTTAGTAGGCCAAGCTGGGACCGGAAAAACTTTGTTAGCTGTGGCAGCAGGTCTACAAAAAGTCTTAGATGATAATGTTTATAAAAAACTATTGGTTACCAGGCCAATTGTTCCTCTTGGTAATGATATTGGCTTTTTGCCAGGAGATAAGAATGAAAAACTGCGTCCCTGGATGAGTCCCATCTATGATAACATTGAGTATATTTTTAACGGTGCCAAGGAAGGCAAAGCGGGTAAAGATGGCAAAGATAATAAAAAGGAAAAAGAGGAATACCGGAATACCAATATTGAGAACACCATTCGGTACTTTCAAGAACGCGGTCAGTTAGAATTGGAAGCAATCACCTATATTCGTGGGAGAAGTATTCCCCACCAATATATTATTGTCGACGAAGCTCAAAATTTGACGCCGCACGAAGTGAAAACAATGTTGACTCGTGCCGGAGAAGGTACTAAGATAGTATTAACTGGAGACCCACATCAGGTGGACCATCCTTATTTGGATTCGAACAGTAATGGACTGAGTTTCGTGGCAGAAAAGTTTAAGGATCAACCGCTGGCTGGCCATATTACCTTCATTAAGGGAGAACGGTCTGAGTTAGCTGAATTAGCAGCTAACTTGATCTAAGAGGTAAAGTTAGCTAATCCAGCTAATATTAGTTCTGAAATGTTAAGTAAATACAATTAAATATATCCGAGCTTAAGTTACCTACAGGATTCTTCACAGGGTGCTTTAGCCAGAGCTAATTATTTAGTTCGAGGGTACATGACGGCAGTACTGCCGTTGCTACGGGAAACCGATGTGCCTCCCGCGTTCGGAAAGGAGTTTTAGGAGAGTATTATTGGCCATTGCCTTCCAACGGGAGTCATGGCCAATATTTTTTAAGTTTTTGATATTCGCCGATGGCGTAATTATGTTGCTGAATTTAGGATATAATATTAACTTTAGAGGGGGTATCCTTATGGATAAAATTGACAAAAAGGTGCTCCAAGCAGTCCAAGAGGCAAGTGCTGCTAATGCTGATGGTCGGCTGAGCTGTGGACAGGCTTGGGCTGTGGCAGAACAATTACAAGTACCTAGAAAAGTAATTGGCGAGGCTGCCAACCAGCTCAAAATTAAAATTAAAGCATGTCAGTTAGGGTGTTTCTAACAAAGATCAATGCATGTCAGTCAGACAAAGGCGAAATGTGAGGGTTGCATGTGGATTTATTTCAGGTAGTAACAGTGACGGAGGCAT
>CAZKEO010000145.1:0-5517 GCA_964551785.1 uncultured Eubacteriales bacterium
CCAAAGTATTAGGTTAAGTAGTTACCTTGGGATACCTAATTCTAAATGGCTAATATCATTTACTAACGAAACTATAATGCGCTCCCCATAAAAATCAATAATATTTAATGCAGCATTATCCTGCCTGATGCGCCAAATATATTGCATATCCATATCTAGGATTTCAGATAAAATTAACCTAATCGCACCCCCATGGGTGACTACGGCTATGGTTTCATCATGATGTTTAGCTACTATTTGTTTTATCCCTTGCATCACCCTTTGAGCTACCTCTTCAAGAGCTTCTCCTTCAGGAATTATGGTGTCACGGGGATTATCACGCCACTTTTCCCAAACATCTGGATATTTTTTCTGAATCTCGCTAAAATTAAGACCTTCCCAAGCTCCAAATTTAGTTTCTCTTAGCAAATCCAGCTTTTGGACAGGCTTGTTATGGCAATTAGCAATAATTTCGGCAGTTTCTACAGCTCGATTTAAATCACTAGCATAGATTTGGTCAATTTTTTCGCTCTCTAATCTTTTAGCTAACTTGCCTGCTTGTACTCTGCCCTGTTCGTTGAGGGGTATGTCGCTATGTCCTTGAAAACGAAATTCACTATTCCAGATAGTCTCACCATGTCTAATTATAATCAATCTTGTCACTGGGTATCCCCTTCCCGAAATAATATTTGCAATGCCTGAATGAGTTTTTCATTATTTGCTCGATCCTTGACCGCAACTCTAATATAGCTATCATCCAAATTTTTAAAAGAGGAACAATCTCTAATTAAAATATTATGTTGAGCTAGTTGCGCTTGCAAGGACTTTGCATTATATTTTTTTAATAACTTGAGCAGGATAAAATTTACACTGGGGTAAAATGGCTGTAGTGCTTTGATTTTCGTTAATTCTCTCCATAAATAGTTTTTCTCAAGCTCTACTAATTCTTTCGACTGTTCTAAATAGCTAGATTGCTCTAGAACAGTCAGACCAGCTATTTGGGCCAAGCTATTGACATTCCAAGGATCTTTTCTAGCTACCAGTTTGCTGACTAGGTGGCTGTTGCCAATCCCGGCGCCTAATCGCAAACCAGGTATCGCAAATATTTTTGTTAAGGAATAGGCAATAAATAGATTAGGGCATTCCTCAACCTTGCTAGTAACGGAAAAATTGATCTTATCGGTAGTAAAGTCAATAAATGCCTCGTCAACCAACACAAACACTCCCTGTGCAGCAGCAGCTTTTACCACCTTCATAACCTCTGTAACAGTAAGTAACTGTCCAGTTGGGTTGTTAGGATTACAAAGAACTAACATATCCATCCCTGGCAGCGCTTGACACAAAGCATCAACATCAATGCGAAAATTATTTTCTTTCGCCAGCATAAAATCAACCACAGTGCCCCCAACAATCTGAACAGCTGCCTCATATTCACTAAACGTAGGGGCAGTAATAAGTACTTTTTGTGGTTTGAGTGTGTTCATTAATAAATAAATTAATTCCACCGCGCCATTGCCGAATAAAATATTATTGTGCGTAAGACCTAGCCACTTGGCTAGAGCAATGCTTAATTTAGAACAGTTAGGATCTGGGTAATGCAGAATGGTGTGCAAATTGTCCTGGAGAGCTTGATATACAGTGGGGGACAAGCCCAAGGGATTAATATTAGCACTAAAATCAATAATATTTTCAGGCTGAATACCATAGGCTTGGCTAGCAGCCCACAAATCACCACCATGAATATGCTCGATAGTTTTCAGAACGCTCACCTGCCTTCCTAAAAAAGGTAAAATAATAACAAGACCAGTACTTCGGTAGTTTCAATTATCGCCCCATAGATATCACCAGTTAAGCCACCTAATATTTTATTAACTTTGCTCCATAAGAGGTGGACAAAAAGGCTTATCAGCCCCAAGATTATCAAGCCCTTAAAAGACAGCAAGAAATAGGCAGCCAGAGCGGCTATCGTAAAACAAAACATGACATCTGTTAATGTTGTATAGTTTTGATAGGCTTTCCCCAGACCTTCTGGTCTGGCATAAGGGAAAACTTTCATAGCATAGACAATAGCCCATCGGCCGAAAGCTGGCATTAGTAGTAAAATCGCTAGTTTCGAGTCTGGAAGTTCTAACAATAAGTTATATTTAAGTAAAATCAGGATAATAGCTGACATCGCCCCATAGGCTCCAACCCGACTATCGCGCATGATTTCAAGCATTCGTTCCCGTGATCTGCCACTAAATAATCCGTCCATACTATCCATGAAGCCATCGAAATGCATTCCGCCAGTAATGATAATTTCCGTGGTAATTAACAGGATGGCAACAATTGTCGGAG
Source organism: uncultured Eubacteriales bacterium (assembly GCA_964551785.1). Classification (GTDB taxonomy): domain Bacteria; phylum Bacillota; order Carboxydocellales; family JAJZTU01; genus CAZKEO01. Next base: position 2,317 of record CAZKEO010000145.1, read on the forward strand.
GGTAAAAATTACTTGCTATTTCAGCTACTGCCCATAATATGCCGCCAATCAAGAGACCGACCGTTGAGAAGAAAGCAGTTGACCTACCGTGATTAACCTCATCCCAAGCTAGCTGTCTAATATGTATCCGGGTTAAACTTTGAATAGCCATTACAAATCTTGTCAACATACTTACACCCCACTCCTAGGTAATACCCTAAATAAGCTAAATTATATGATATCCATACCAAAAAAGATACCCTACCAAAACGGTAGTAACTGCTACGCCATACATCAGGTGCCAAGTTCTACGGATATCTTCCACTTCTAATGGACGCAATTCATCACCCATATATGCTCGCCAAGAGGGCTGACCCGCATAATAATTAAGCCCACCCAAGCGGATCCCTAACACCCCAGCTGTCGCTGCTTCTGGATATCCACTGTTGGGACTGGGATGTTTGCATCCTTGCGGATGGTATGCCAACCTGCTTGCCATTTGTAGCCCAGTAAAGCTGCTATAAGTAGTATTAAGAGAGCGGTGATTCTGGCAGGAATATAATTAGCCAGATCATCTAAGCGTGCAGAAGCCCAGCCAAATTCGAGGTACTTTTCGTTCTTGTAGCCAACCATTGAGTCAAGTGTATTCACAACACGGTATGCCATTGCCAGTGGCACTCCACCGATAAAACCATAAAACAACGGAGAGATAACCCCATCCACGATGTTTTCTGCCACTGTTTCTACTGTTGCCCTCATGATTTCCGGTGGTTCAAGCTGGTCGGTATCCCGACCTACAATCCAACCTACTTTTATTCTAGCTTCGGTAATATTGCCAGCCTTTAGCAGGCCATATATTTCATGGGCTGCTAAATATAAGCTTTTCGCAGCAATCGTAGAGGCTAGCAGCCAAACAGCTAGAACCCATCCTAACCATGCCTGAAGCAAACTTGCGAACACTAGCACCTGAGAGGTAATGAAATAGACTGTGCCAACCATTAGAACCATTAGCAGCACACCAGAACTCTTCAAACCAATCAAGGGTGCAACCCAACGACGTAGTAAGCTTTCAAGCCGTGCTATCATCCACCCAATTGTCACTACTGGATGAGGTAACCACCTAGGATCACCAACGATTCTATCGAGAATAAAAGCACATAATACCAATAGCTTGCCCTCCACTTATAAGCCCATGATCCCTCTAATTACGGGCATATTCAGATTAGCTCTGACTACTTGAGCGAGTTTATCATAATCCTGCTCCCGTTGTGCTTGCACCGAGAAACCTGCTTGAGTAGCTTCTATAGGCAGCCCCTTCTTATGCCGGAGTTGATTAATTAGATGGCGACGCAACAAGTCATTATCAAATAGTCCATGAATATAAGTTCCCAATACTAAACCATCCTTGCTAACTGCCCCATCAGCATAATTAACACTATGGCCTGATTGTTGTTGAATGATAAAGGCAGAAAGAGCTTCTGAGCCCAGTTCGCTTCGCCCCATATGGATTTCGTATCCTGTCAAGGGTACGTCTGGTAGCTCTTTTAACAAGATCCCTCGACCCTCAGCGATTGCGCTGACTTGACAGGTGATCTTTTCCGCTTCAAAGGTTGTCACTACATCTAATAACCCCAAACCTCGGGTACTAGTTATCATAGACTCTGTCTGCAAGGGATCCAGTAGTTCCTTCCCTAACATTTGATACCCACCACAAATCCCAATAACAGGCGTTTGAGCAGTTGCTAAAGCTAATATTTCTTGCTCCCAACCTGATTGTCGAACAAACAGCATATCCTCAATGGTATTTTTGCTACCTGGAATAATCACTAGATCTGGTTTGCCAAGTGTTTGACCCCGATCAATATAACGCAACTGCACATCAGGTTCATCCGCTAAGGCATCAAAATCAGTAAAATTAGAAATGTGCGGTAGTCGCATTACGGCAATATCTATTTGGGCTATATCGCTGGCGAGAGTTTGGCTTGTTGGGGTAGTCAAGTCTGTTTGGGAATCTTCTTCCTGGACTTTGAAGTCTTGAAAATAAGGAATTACCCCCAAGACAGGCTTGCCAGTTTTTTGCTCTAGGAAATCAACTGCCGGTTGAAAAAGGCTGACATCACCCCGGAACTTATTGATAATAAAGCCGACTACCAAATCCCTTTCATCCGGTTCCAAAAGCTCCAGTGTGCCAACAAGGGAGGCTAGGACGCCACCTTTATCGACATCTCCAACTAGGATTACTGGTGAGTTAGTAGCCTTAGCAATACGCATATTAACAATTTCAGAAGCTTTTAAGTTAACCTCTGCCGGACTACCTGCGCCTTCGATTACAATCAAATCATAATCCTGACTCAAGCGCTCCCAGGCACCCATAATAATTCCCATGGCTTTTTTAGTCCATTCACCGTGGTATTTTTGGGCGGAAATATTACCAATTGGTTTACCCAATACAATTACTTGTGACGACGCTTGCCCTGTTGGTTTTAGTAAGATCGGATTCATATCGACACTTGGTTCAATCCCAGCTGCTTCAGCTTGGACGACCTGAGCCCTACCCATTTCTCCCCCGTTCTTAGTTACATAAGAATTAAGTGCCATATTCTGTGACTTAAAGGGAGCAACCCGATATCCATCCTGGTAAAATATTCTACAAAGCGCAGCTGTTAATACGCTTTTCCCAACATGAGAACCTGTACCTTGTAACATAATTGATCTAATTCCCAAATTACTCTTCCTCCCTCAGCTTGGCCCAGGTTGCTTGAGCTAATTTTTTTAATTCAATTGGGAGTCCAGCGATTACTAAGTATACCTCATCAGCATAACTAGCCACTACCTGATTAGCTCTGCCTGCAAGATCCCGATAAGTTCTCCCTAAAGCGTAGACTGGCACTATGCCTTGTCCAACTTCATTCGTTACAATAATAACATCGGCTCGACTGTTAGCCGCAGTTTTTGCCAACTCATCTACTTCTTGCATGACAGCTTGGATTTTTTCGGGTGAATCGTCTTTTGTACCAGCCTGAGGAAAGTTATCATCCAGTAGTAAATTGCTAACCAACAGTGTTAAGCAATCCACGAGAATAATATCTGCCGATACTTCCTCAAGACACTTACTGACATGGTGAGTCTCCTCAATTGTAATCCAGTTATCAGGTCGGCGTGCTTGATGTTGTGCAATTCGGTCCGCCATCTCATGATCTAGATTTTGAGCAGTAGCAATAT
>CAZKEO010000146.1:0-5507 GCA_964551785.1 uncultured Eubacteriales bacterium
GGCCTACGAGCTGGTCACGGCACATGACCTTGGCCTGGCTTTTTTGCTGGACGTTGGTCTGGTGATCGACCTGGACTTTGCCCTTGCCATTGACTTTGTTGCTCAGCAGGACGACGGTCTTGCCATCGTCCTTGACTTTGACCTTGGCCTTGACCTGGCTGTCCAGCAGGACGACGGTCTTGTGTATGGTTATGTTCACTTTTTGGGGCTGCAGCCTTATCTCGAGTGGCGATATCTTTTCCTTTGTCTTTACCGCCCCCTTTAGCTCTTTCCCGTAACTTTGTTACCAGGTCATCTTCCAAAGTACTCATATGATTTTTAACTTCTATACCCATATTAGCCAACCAATTAATGACGGCTTTACTTTCCAGACCTAATTCTTTGGCTAATTCATAAACTCTTAATTTCCCCATTAATTCACCCCCATTATTCGGCATCACAAGTATTCTCCTCTCGAGAGGCATCTAAAATTGCTTTGGCAAAGCCTTCATCGGTAATGACCACAACAGAGCGCGGAGACCTGCCAATTGTCCGACCCAAATCAATTTGGGAACCTCTTTCCAGACAGGGTATCCTCTCTGTCGCACAATATTTTATATAATAATTCCTGGTCCTATCTGAAGCATCTTTAGCCACTATTACCAGACGCCCTTTCTTTTTTCTTAGAATAGCTTGTGCTGCCGACTCTCCCGAAGCAATTTTTCCCGCTCTCTGTGCAAAACCCAGCATAGTGTTAAATCTTTCTTGCACCTACTGGCTCACCAGCCTCTCCGATAGTTGTTCTAAGACCTCAGGTTCGATTTTTTGCTGAAAAGCTTTTTCTAATCTCTTTCCTTTAATGGCCTTTTTCAAACATTCGGCATCCGGGCAAAGGTATGCTCCTCGACCGTTCTTTTTACCAGTGGAATCTATGACAATATCTTCATCAGGCGTCCGCACAATCCTGATTAAATCCTTTTTGGACTTCATTTCCTGACAACCAATACACATTCTCTGGGGGACCTTCCGTACTTTTACCATCAAAATCCCTCCAAGTTAACCTTCTCCGTAAGCCTGGGACTCGCTTTTTATGTCAATTTTCCAGCCTGTCAGTTTGGCCGCCAATCTCGCATTTTGTCCTTCTTTACCAATTGCCAACGAAAGTTGATAATCAGGCACCACTACTCTGGCAATCTTATCATCTTCCAGGATATCAACAGCAATTACTTTGGCAGGACTGAGTGCACTAGCTACGAATTGAGCTGGTTCCGAGTTCCAGCGAATTATGTCAATTTTTTCACCCCTGAGTTCATTCACAACTGTTTGAACTCTGGCTCCCTTAGGACCGACACAAGCACCTACAGGATCAATATTTTCATCTGCTGAATAAACTGCGATTTTCGAACGTGATCCCGCCTCACGGGCAACGCCTTTTAATTCCACTATCCCATCATGGATTTCCGGAACTTCGAGCTCAAACAACCGCTTCAGTAAGCCTGGGTGAGTACGAGATACTAGCACCTGCGGGCCTTTGGTTGTTTTCTTGACTTCAATAATGTAAGTTTTAATCCGATATCCAGGTATGTATTCCTCCCCTACCGTCTGTTCGGAGGGTTGTAGCACTGCCTCAATTTTTCCGAGGTCTATTAAGATGTTTTTTTGCTCATACCTTTGCACAATACCAGTAACTATATCGCCTTCACGGTTAGCAAACTCTTCATAAATTAAACCGCGTTCTGCTTCTCTAATTCTTTGTACCACTACCTGCTTGGCAGTTTGGGCAGCAATTCGGCCAAACTCCCGCGGGGTAACTTCGATTTCCACAATATCCTCAACTTCAAAGCGGGGATCTATTTTCTGGGCATCCTGGACACTAATTTCGGCTCTCTGATCAAGAACCTCTTGAGTGACTTCTTTTCTAGCGTATACTTTTACTTCTCCACTAGTGCGCTCTATTGCAACCCTTACATTTTGTAAGGAACCGAAATTTCTCTTATAGGCCGATATCAAAGCTGCTTCAATCGCCTCTAACAAAATCTCCATTGCAATGCCTTTTTCACGTTCCAATTCTTCTAGGGCTTCTATGAACTCCATATTCATTTTTTGACCTCCTTGACCTCCTTAAAATTCTATTTCCAGACGGATGGATGCGATTTTTTCCAGAGGCACTTTAATTTCCTCGTTATCAACGGCTAAAACAACATCCTCATTATCTAATCCTCTCAGTTGTGCAACCACTTCTTTTTTCCCCGCGATGGGGGCAAAGGCTTTTACCCGGACCAAGCGGCCAGTATATTTAGTAAAATCAGCCTTTTTTTTCAGCGGTCTTTCTAACCCTGGAGATGAAACCTCCAGCATATAGGCTTGAGGAATAGGATCCTTTTCATCTAGAATATTACTTAGTCTTTCAGACATAGCACAGCAATCCTCAACTTCAAGACCGCCATCTTTATCTAAAAAAACTCGTAGATACCAATGGGGTCCTTCTTTCACGAATTCCACGTCTACTAGTTCTAGCCCCACTTCCTGGGCTATCGGTAATGCCAGGTTCTCTACCATTGCTGGTATGTCTTTTTTACTCATCACAATCATCTCCTAGAGCTTATGTAGCTTATACTCCTATTGTTACCAAGGCAGGAATGTCCTTATACTGTTAAATTGCCTAGTCTGCAATATGAAAGAGTGGGTAAACGACCCACTCTTGACCTTCCAACATTAGGTTACCTTGCTACAATACCCATAGTATACCACAAAAGCAAAGGGTTGACAAGAGCAGAAATGCCATGGCCTGACTGGTGTTAAGCTTAGAATAATTCCATCTGAGCAGAGGAAGCTAACCCTTTTAAACAGCCGTGTTTTTCTAAAGTCTCAATCACTGTTTTACTTAACCTAGCTCTTACCCGTAAATCCTCGATGGAAGCAAAAGAAGCTTCTTCCCTAGCGAGTACAATATTTTTGGCAGCTGTATCTCCTACACCTTGCAGGCCAGCAAAGGGTGGCAAAAGTCCCTCAGTGGTAATTAAGAATTTAGTGGCATCGGAATGCTCCAAATTGACTCGGGTAAAGGTTACCCCGCGCACATACATTTCTAAAGCAAGTTCCAGAATAGTTTGGGTATTCTTCTCCTTGGTACTAGCACCATTCCCTTTAGCTTCAATTTCCTCAATATACTGTATTACAGACTCCGGACCTTGGGCTACAATCTCGGCATCGAATTCATCTGCTCGAACTGTAAAATAGGTGGCATAAAAGGCCTCTGGGTAATACACCTTAAAGTAGGCAATGCGAAAAGCCATCATCACATATGCCACCGCATGGGCTTTGGGAAACATATATTTGATTTTATTACAGGACTCAATATACCATTCCGGAACTTGGTGTTGACGCATTTCTTCTTGATCCTCTGGTTTAACACCTTTACCCTTCCGGACACCCTCCATAATCTTAAAGGCTAACTTGGGTTTTAAGCCTTTATAAATGAGATATACCATGATATCATCACGAGCTGAAATCGCTTCAGAAAGTTGACAGGTCTCAGTGCGGATTAAATCTTGGGCATTGTTCAGCCAAACATCTGTCCCGTGTGAAAAACCGGAGATTCGGACACACTCCGAGAAGGATTTAGGTTTAGTATCCTCCAACATTTGGCGGACAAACTTTGTACCAAACTCTGGGATCCCATAGGTCCCAGTGTTAGCCTTAATCTGTTCTGGTGTAACCTCCAAAGCTTCCGTGCCAGAGAACAACTGCAACACCTTGAGGTCATCTAAGGGTATTAACTTCGCATCAACCCCAGTTAAATCTTCTAGCATTCGGATAACCGTTGGATCATCGTGACCCAGAATATCGAGCTTTACAAGTCTGCTACTAATGGAATGATAATCAAAATGAGTGGTAATTATCCCTGACTTCTTATCATCTGCTGGATGCTGTAAGGGCGTAAAGTCATGGACATCACAATGTCTCGGTACTACCATTATACCACCTGGATGTAGGCCAGTTGTCCGTTTAACTCCAGTACAACCAGCCACGATCCGCGCTATTTCGGCGCTTCGCTTAGGCTGCTTACGTTCATCAAAATACTTTTTAACGAAGCCATAGGCAGTTTTATCAGCAATCGTACCGGTAGTTCCTGCTCTAAAGACATAACCTTCGCCAAATAATTCTTCGGTATATTTATGGGCAACAGGCTGATAATCACCAGAAAAGTTCAGATCAATATCAGGTACTTTATCGCCTTCAAAACCCAGAAAAACCTCAAAAGGAATATCATGACCGTCTTTAGAATACCTTGAACCACACTCTGGACAATCATTATCCGGCATATCGGCACCTGAACCATATTTACCATCTTCCCTAAATTCACTATGCTTACACTGCGGACAGACATAATGGGGAGGCAGTGGATTGACCTCGGTAATCCCAGTCATGGTTGCCACAAAGGATGAACCAACCGATCCTCTAGACCCGACTAAGTAACCATCCTCATTGGACTTCTTAACTAATTTGTGGGCTATTAAGTAAAGTACGGCAAAGCCATTACTAATAATGGAATTAAGTTCTTTTTCAATCCTTTTCTGCACAATATCAGGCAAAGGCATACCATAAAGTTCAATTGCACTGGCATAGGTCATTTGTTCAATCTGTTCTTCCGCCCCCTCTATAACTGGAGGAAAGAATTCGTCTGGAATTGGCTTCAAGATCTCAACTTGTTCTGCAATCGCCCGTGGGTTTTTGATGACAATTTCGTAGGCTTTATCATAGCCTAAGTAGCTAAATTCCTCAAGCATCTCAGCTGTTGTTCGGAAATAAAGGGGTGCTTGGTCGTCGGCATCCTCGAAACCCTTACCTGCCATCAGTACTCTCCGATAAATTTCATCTTGGGGGTCCATAAAATGCACATCTCCAGTGGCTACCACCGGTATGTTTAACTTTTCACCTAATTCAACGACTGTGCGATTAATGTTTTTTAAGTCATTCCAGTTATTTAGTTGGCCACTCTTGACCAAAAACTGATTGTTACCAAGTGGTTGAACTTCTAAATAATCATAAAACTTAGCAATCTCCTCTAGGCGCTCAGCTCCAGCACCATCGAGATAAGCTTTGATTAATTGTCCAGATTCGCAAGCTGAACCAATAATCAAACCCTCCCGGTATTTAATGAGCTCACTCCTCGGTATCCTCGGGGTTCTGTGATAGTATTCCAAATGTGATTTAGTAATTAGTTTATATAGGTTCCGTAAGCCGGTTTTATTTTGTACTAAAATAATAATATGATATGGTCTCAGTTGCTCTAGATTAATATTCTTGACTAATTGATTGATGTCTGCCAAAGTATTGATTTGCTTTGCTGCTAGTTCGGTTAAGAAGTGCAGAAAGATCTGGGTGGTTGCTTCGGCATCATCTACTGCCCGATGGTGGTTTTCAAGTTTAATTTCTAATTCTTTGGCAATCGTTTTTAAGCGGTGATTCTTTAAGGTCGGCATTATTGCACGAGCTAAACTTAAAGTGTCAATAATGGTATTTTC
>CAZKEO010000147.1:0-5488 GCA_964551785.1 uncultured Eubacteriales bacterium
AGTAGTGGGCAATTTCAAACAGCAGGTGGATATCTAAACCAGTATCGTATGGGGACTCTTGGAAAGCCCTCACCACAGTTTCAACCGGTGGTTGTGAGGCACCAAAAGCCATCGGCACTGACGCAGTATCAATCACATCAGCTCCAGCCTCCGCAGACTTGAGGTAAACACCTACAGCCATCCCGCCGATGTAGTGGCTGTGAACCTGAATTGGTACATCCACATGTTGTTTCAGTAAGCTGACCAGTTCATAAGCCCGATAAGGAGCTAATAACCCCGCCATATCTTTAATACAAATCGAGTCGGTACCTAACTCAGCTAACCGTAAAGCAGTTTTCAAATAGTGCTCCGTAGTGTGAACAGGGCTAACCGTATAAACAACTGAGGCCTGCACATGGGCACCTTCTCGTTTAGCAACCTTAATTGGTACCTCCAGATTCCTGATATCATTTAAGGCATCGAAAATTCGAACGATATCAATGCCGTTCTCTACACTTTTCGCTACGAACCTTTCAACTACATCATCAGGGTAATGCTGATAACCTACGAGGGACTGCCCTCGGAGTAGCATTTGGAGAGGGGTTTTTTTAACGTGTCTTTTTAAAGTCCGGAGCCTTTCCCAAGGATCCTCATTTAAGAAACGCAAGCAAACATCAAAGGTCGCACCGCCCCATACTTCCAGAGAATGGTAGCCTACATTGTCAATTTTTTCTAAAACGGGAAGCATTTCTTCTGTTCTCATTCTAGTAGCCCAAAGGCTCTGATGGGCATCCCGCAAGGTTGTATCAGTTATTTTTACTGGCTTTGTCACCATTTTCCCTCCTTTTAAATGCTTATCTTTTAAGACATAATAGTTAACTTCAAAATACCTCAGGCATCTTCCAACCTGAGGATCATGCATCAAGTAAATAATCACTATTATTAATTATATACAAAATATTGAACAATGCAATAAAACTGGCACATGTATACAGTATCATTTAGATAAACTAGCAAAAAACCTCCTTAGTCGGAGGTTTTCAGTCGACACGTTATTTTTTAGGTATAATCACCATTTCCTGGGCTGACCTTCCAGTGGTTCTGCTCACTAGATCTGTTATTTTGGTGATATCCTGTGGGGTAAGTTCCTGCGACTGTACAATAATCGTGACATTACCTGTTTGCATAAATACTATGGCATCTTGATAATTTTTAGCTTTTAACATGTTTTCCAGTAATAATTCTTTGCTTAAATTTTCAGTAATAGCTATTAATCTTTTCTGGGCTTCTTTGCGGTTCTCATCAGCCGATTTAGGATTATCTACAACCTCTCTCAACCATTCTACCTGTTGTCCACGCACCCGCTCCCGCTCTAAGCGGTACTCCGCAAAAAACTTTTCGGGGGGATTATTCTTGCTAGCTGCTACCAAAAGGTCATTGTATTTCCGGTCACTCAAGCCACTTCCCTGCTGTAGCACTTCTGGTGACTTTTGTTGCACCGCCTTTTCTTCATTAGCCGCCTTGCTTTCCATTAGCCCACTCTGACCGCTCGATTCTGCGGTTAATTGTTCTTGAGTAGAATCGTAGCGCCAGCTTTGAACAGTATCTACTATCACATCATCAAAACTTAACCAAACTAAACTTAGTCCTAACACCAAGGCCACCAGCCAGCGATTATTTTTATTTCTCCATAATCTCTTCATCCTTCATACCTCACTTTTCCATAGGTTGTACACTTATTTTATGAGCAGAGATACCTAATAAGGTCTCAACAGTTCTAGTCAAAGCTAACTTGGTTTGATAGTCTTGGGCACCTTCAGCCACCACCAAGATACCATTAATTTCAGGTTTAACCGCCTTCATGAGGACAGGGTCTTCTGTTCCATTACTATTACCCCGCTCCATTACGACTTGACCTTGGTCAGTAGTTTCGCTGATAGTCCTGATAGCCCCCTCCGGATCTTTTTCCTGAGTTGTGCGCCGATTGGTGTTAGCATTAACAGCATATTGCTGTTCCGTAGTAGAGGCTAGATTAATTCGCACTTGTACTTGTCCAACTCCTGCCACCTTGCCCAGGATCTCACTAATCCTATTTTCTAAGGCCGTCTCATCATGGGTAATCTGATCACCAATACTCCGCACCGCTTGGGGTTCTAAAATTTCTTGGCTGGTCTTGGTATCCCTCACCTCTTCAGTTGGTGAGGAAAAGGAACTGGCCATTACCAACAAGGCCACTCCAACTCCTGCAAATACTAAGTACTTTCCGATTTTGATTAGTTGTTCCTTTTTTAAGGGGATCTTCTCATCTGTCACCTGAAATCTACCTCCTCATTTTCCTAATTCATCAGTTTTCTCATTTATCTCAACTGCTTCGGGATTAATACCGTATAAGTTGGCTAAGGTGCTTTTTAATTGCCTGATAGTCTGTGGTGAAATGGAGGTATTAGCCACGGGAGTCTGTTGATCACTTTGGGCATTTGTCAGATCTATGACAACTGGTTGAACTAAACCTGAATTTCCCTCAGTTTTAGCTTGCTTTTTAGTAACTGGTATCACGTTTAGTTGAATTTTGATAATTTTACCCAAAACACCCGCCTGACCATTAACCTCGACATTAGCTTTTTGTACTTCAACCTCTCCGCCTAGGTTAGCTAGACCTGTGATTTGGTTAGTCAGCTTTTGTTTGTACTGCGCCAATGCCTGTTGTTGGTGATCCGCTCTAACTTGATTGCCACGAGCCAAGATTTCTTCTAGTGGTACACCTGTGCTTTGGTTGGTCCAAGCTTGCAGCTCAGTAGTCCATTCATGATTGAAGATACCAAGCAAGGGATTCAAGACAGTAACTAGGATAAATAAACCGATAATTACCTGTACGAAATTTTTGAGTTCACCAGAGGGTAAAAACATTTCCAAAAGGCTACCAAGGATGATAATAATCGCCAAACTACGTACTAAATCACTTAAAGTTTCCACTGAAAATCCCCTCCAAGTAGCTTGGCAACCTTACCGTAACATAGTTGCCATATTTCCCGCTCCAACTATGATGGTGATTGCAAAGAAGAACATTAAACCCACTACTGATACAGCTGCAAACAATACGGTCAGACTTTTTTCTAGGTGCTCCAAGCAATCAGCTACCTTACCTGCTCCAATCGGTTGCATAAAAGCACCCGCTAATTTATAAACAAAAATCAAGGCCAGAATTTTCAGGGATGGCAAAGCGCAAAGTGCAAAGATAACTAAAACCCCAACTATCCCTACGGCATTTTTCAGTAATAATGACCCACCCACTACTGCCTCTACTGCATCAGAAAACATGCCTCCTACGACAGGGATGACAGCATCTACCGCAAACTTGGCTGTTCGGAGAGCTACTCCATCAGCAACCGACCCCGCTACTCCCTGAATACTTATTACTCCAATGAATACAGTCATCAACAATAACAAAATCGTTGTACTAACCTGCCGGAAAAGAGCAGCTAGGCGAGAAATGGGAAAACTATCAGATATGCTATTCATAAACCCCAAGATGGCTGAAAAAAACACCAACGGTATGACCACATTTTTGACTACCGTACTTAACAAACCTAATACTAACACCATAACGGGGTGAAATATTGCAGCTGAAGCTAGTCCACCCATTGCAGCCAGCAGAGTTAACAGAATGGGAAGTAAGATTTGCATAAAACCGACCATGTCATTTACTGCTGCTTTGCCAAGATTAATCGCAATAGATAAAGAACCAATCGCTAAGGTAATAATCACCAGAAAGACTACTGCTTGCGCTACCTTGCTGACTGTACCCTTTTCAAAAGCTCCAGTCAGGTTTTGAATAATAGCCATGATAACCCCTAAAATAATTAGTTTCCCCAGCAGGTGGGCATTGGCCATTACTTCCTTAACTAGATACTTCAGCAGACCATTAAATATCGCGGAGATATCTAAGGAAATCTTGCCTTGGCGTAGGTCAGCTAGAAAATTTTTTAGACTCAGGTCAGGTGTATAAGGGGCTAGTTCCTGATCAATTTTTGTTAAATATTGGTCAATCGCTGAAAGATCAATGGTATTCTCTATTTTATTCTGAGAAACTGCAGGAGCAGCTTGGACTGTCGGTGCAAAAAGCACAAATAACCCCAGACAGACCAGCAAAGACAACCACATTTTTTTCATCACATCACACCTTACCATCTCAGCAGAAATTATCCTTAGGCAGTTAAGGAAGCAGCTTGAGGAGTGCTTCTAAGATAGCTAAAATTACTGGCACCGCCATCACCATTACCATAATCTTGGCAGCAAACTCAATTTTAGTAGCTACCACCCCTTCTCCAGCATCCCGGCAAATCTGGGCCCCAAACTCAGCAATGTAAGCAATCCCAATAATCTTCAAAACAGTTCCCATATAAATCATGTTCACATTGGCCCTGCTTCCAAGGTCAGTTAACACATTAAATACTGCTTCAATTTTTCCGAGCATTAGCAGAAATATGATTACACCAACAACCACACTTAAAAAGAGGGCAAAATCTGGTCTTTGTTGTTTCACCAGGACAATTAAAAAAGTTACCAGCAGTCCCAAGCCCACAATTTGCACAATTTCCATCTTTATCCCTCCGACCTAGTAGAGCTTAAACACCCGCTGAACCTGGTCAAAAAGATCAGCCACTACTTTTACCACCATCACTAGCACAACCGCTACTGCCGCGATTCCTGCCAAAGTTGCTATTTCTTCCTTCCCAGCCTGTTTCAGCACCATGTTTAGTACACCCAGGAGGATTCCAATCCCCGCTATTTGGAAAATCAGATCTAAGTCCATCCCCTTAAGCCCCTTTCACAGAAAAATCAAGACAACTATTAATCCCCCGAGAAAACCAAGGTAATTCCAAGGTTTTACTGCTCTTTGGGCCACCTCTCTGGCACCGCTTTCTCCGTAAGACAACTTTTCTTTCGCAAGCCCTAAATGCTTTTGTTGGTCTTGCCGGTCTGATACTCCCAATGAGTTTCCCAGTACTTCGATAGTGGCTAGGTCATCCCTAGTAAGATAAGTTGCTCCCTGCCATTCGGTTAAAGCCTCAGCCCAGGCATCGGCTAGTCTACAGCCAACATTTTTTGACATTCCTAACAAGACCAATTCGTAAAATTTTTGCATTAATGGGTCACCACGCACTGAAAGACGCTCCAAGGCTTCTTTAATGGGAGCAGCCCCGTAAACTATTTCAGTTTCAAGTTCATGTAAAGCTGACTGCAACATTCTCAGTTGTCTAGGTCTTCCAGCAAAAGCTTTGGCAACAGTCCGTCCTGCTAGCGTGCAACCCGTTACAATGATTGCTGTCCCAATAAGTTTTAGCATCTAATTCACCTGCCTCTGTAGCCGTTTTTAGGCATCCTCTGGTTGGAATACAATTGGTTTCAGGCTTACACCATCAAGAATCTGCTCAATTCTGCCTACCCCTTTACCACGACTAAGGAGTACTAGGCTTTCGAATACTACTTGTTCAAGTAATGCTCTAAA
>CAZKEO010000148.1:0-5467 GCA_964551785.1 uncultured Eubacteriales bacterium
AAACTTCACTACTTAGTTTGACAAATGGTAGGGAACACTACTTACTACAATATCTTTTCTTAACAGTAGTGCTGTCCTGAGCATAAAACCCGTCTGGTTGTGGAGGAAATAATGCCACCACTTGCGAGTCACAAACTCTGGTACTAGCACTGTGATTAATTCATTTTGCTGCGAAGTGCGCTCAATTTGATCAATATAATCAATCAAGGGTCCTAAGACAGAACGATAAGGTGACTCTAACATTACTAACTCGACATCAGACTCATATTGCTCCCACTTCTTCTTTAATTTGGCCGCCGCCTCTTCATTCATATTCACATAGACCCCAATCACATTGGGACTGAGCGATTTGGCATATTCAATGGTATTGGCTACCACATTAGTCAGACTCGCTAAAGGAACAATAATGGTATGTTTGTGAATTATTCTGGGTTTAATCCCTTCAGCAGTGGAAAGTTCTTTTGCGACGGCGCGGTAGTGACCAGCAATTGCTCTAAAAATCATGACCATGATGGGAATAATCACAATAACTATCCAGGCTCCGTGCGTAAATTTGGTTATCCCGATAACTAAGGTAACTACTCCAGTAACTATGGCACCAGTGAGATTAATCAAGGCATTAAAACGCCAGCCTTTATCCTTGGTAACCCACCAATGACGAACCATTCCAAACTGGGACAAAGTGAAGGATAAGAAAACACCTACCGCATATAAAGGTATCAGCGAATGGGTATTACCCTTAAAAATGATGACCAACAAGGAAGCCACGATACCTAGCAAGATAATCCCATTGGAAAAAACCAAGCGATCACCCCGAATGGCCAACAAGCGAGGTAAATAACCATCTGCTGCTAACCTAGAAGCCAGTAAGGGAGCACCATTATAGCTAGTATTAGCCGCTAAAATTAGAATCAGCGCCGTAGTGCCCTGTAAGAAGTAATAGGCCCAACCACGCCCACCAAAGGCCTGAACAGCTACTTGGGAGAGCAGGGTTTCACCATGCACCGGAACTACTCCATATAACTGCGCGACTAAGCTAGCTCCGCCGAATAAAAAGATGGCTAAGCCGCCTAAAGCAAACAAAACTAGAATAGCGTTATGGGCTTTAGGTTCTTTGAAAGCAGGGACGCCATTACTGACTGCCTCCACTCCTGTTAGAGCTGTACAACCACCCGAAAAGGCTCGCAAACCCGCAAACAAACCGAACCCAGTAGCCACTGGATGTAGTTCTTGGACGGGTAGGACTGGAGGAGCACCGTACAGATAGTATCTACCTAAACCAACAGCTACCAACATGCCCATGCTCAAGATGAATAAGTACGGTGGGTAGGCTAAAATATTTGATGATTCACTAATCCCTCTTAGGTTAATGACTGTCAAGATGATGATGAAAAATACTGCTATCCCCACCTTATAGTCCAATAACTGGGGGAAAGCCGAGGTAATTGCTGCTGTACCTGAGGAAATACTAACCGACACTGTCAAAAGGTAATCTATTAACAAAGAGGCACCAGCCACTAAGCCATAATTTTCTCCTAAGTTTTCCTTGGCAACAACATAGGAACCACCGCCACTGGAATAAACCCGAATTACGTGGCGATAAGACAACACTACTAGGATTAGCAAGGCAATAATCCCTAAACTAATCGGTAAGAGCCAAGACATTGCTACCACACCATACAATGCCAATACTAAGGTAATTTCTTCTGAAGCATAAGCCACAGAGGACAAGGCATCAGAAGCAAAAATAGCAATTGCCTTCTTTTTATTCATAGTCTCATGTTCCATCTGACTATTACTCAGAGGACTCCCAACAAAAAACCGCTTCACGAACCTGAACACAGTATTCCCTCCCTGTTATTCTGCAACTAATATTGATTCCATATGTGTTCACATCAAAACAATTCTCAGGTTATTTTCCTGCGAAGCTTTAGTCTGGTTCCCAAGGCACAAAGCAGACAATGGTTCATTAAGAAGCCTCCCTTCAACGCTTACGAGGTTAGCTGACGGATTCGGGTTGAAGAATAACCCTACACAGTGATTACTGTGATTCACCCCATCCAGGCTGATGCACATAAAACAGAAACCCAGTCTTTCTAAATAGTATATCCATTATTAAAAAGACATACTTTTGGTTATGCCGAAAGCCCGTAGTGGTTCCCCCGTTTCTTTCGAATTCAGCGTACATTATTTAATTTTGCATATAAAGATATAATACTCCTACCTATTAATTTATACAAAGCCAAAAAAAAGCAAATAAATGCTAATTTGGTAGGCATTTGCACGAAAATCACAACGGCCTCAATGTAGCTCTCTCTCCCACCTTTTATTGCAGAATTACTTTAGATTACATTACAGTGTATATTTTTAGCGATTTTTGTAATGATTAGTCTTAGGAATATTTAATATTTTAAAAATTAATTGTTAGGTGATTACATGAAGGTTCATGCTAACCAGAAAATACCCTGGTCAGATCTTGGTTTAATTTATCTGGTGCATCAGTTTATTGTATTAAGTTCCTGTTATTTCGGACAAAATATGCTTGCTGGCAAAAAAGCTCCGTTGGAGTTGTGGGCTGCCCTTGGCAAAGGCTTGTCCCACTGGGATGGGAAATGGTATCTGCAAATAGCTACTGAGGGTTACAATCTAAAATCGGTAGCTTTTTTCCCTTTATACCCTCTGCTGATCAAAGCATTGACAAGCCTTGGCCTAGCTCCTCAGTTAGCTGGTTTACTAATTTCTAATGTTGCTTTTCTGTTGCTCCTGCTGATTTTCGAGCGCTTAATTAGCTTAGACTATGATAGTTCAGTAGCACTTCGCTCGTGCTGGTATCTCAGCTTGTTTCCTACCTCTTTTTATTTCTCCGTGCTGTATACGGAAGCACTCTTTCTACTCTTAGTGTTATGGGCTTTCTACCTGATGCGAACCAACCAGTGGGTGTTAGCTAGTGTAGTAGCGATGTTTGCTAGCTTAACCAGAAGCCTCGGGGTATTGCTAATTTTTCCGTTGCTCTGGGAATACTATCAGGCACAATTTCGTACTAGCAGTGACCGTTCCCTGCCAAAGCACTACCAAATACTTAGTTGTTTGTTAATTCCAGCCGGTTTAGGTTGCTATATGTTATATTTACAGCTGGTCTTTGGTAACCCCCTGGCCTTTCTGGAGGCACAACGTTTCTGGAAGCGGAGCTTCGATTGGCCTTGGAACAGTATATATCACGCGACTCTAAAAATTACCGAGGGAAATAATTTTTGGAACCTTACATTCACCATTTTTGCCATGGTCATGCTAGTAATAGCCTACCGACAGCTTCGCCCATCCTACACCCTATACATGTTGTTTGGGTTAATCATGCCTTTGTTTTCTCCTGCTTATCATTCTCCTTTATTAAGTATGCCGAGATTTACTCTAGTACTTTTCCCAAGCTTTCTTGTGCTAGCCCGCTTAGTAAAACGCGAACAAACCCATTGGACACTGCTCAGCATCTCCAGCGTATTATTAGTGTTCCTAACAATGCTTTTTACCAATTCCCGTTGGGTGGCCTGATGCAGGCTTCATTGTAATGAGATAATATTCTCTAACATAGGCAGGTGTAAATATGCTAAGCATTATCATTCCTACCTTTAATGAAAAACATAATGTTGTCACCGTCTGTGAGAGGATTTGCCAAGCCCTCCAAGGAGAGCAGTTCGAGATAATTTTTGTTGATGACAGCACCGATGAAACACCCTTTCTGCTAGCAAAACTAGCTCAAGAAAAATCACAGGTAAGCTATCTCCATCGCACGGCGGAACGCGGTTTAGCAACAGCTGTGGCAGCAGGCTTTCAATTGTCTCGCGGTGAGATTCTGACCGTTTTAGATGCTGATTTACAGCATCCTCCAGAACTCCTGCCCTCCCTCCTAACAGCAGTTCGGGCTGGCTCCGACATCGTTATACCCAGTCGCTTTATACTTGGAGGGAGTGACGGCGGGCTCAGTCAGACTCGCAAAATCATCTCCAAGTCGGCACGTTTCCTGACCTGGCTGGTTTTAAAAAAATCCCGTTGTACCACTGACCCCATGAGTGGCTTTTTTATGTTTCGAAAAAACCTGCTCGAGGGCAAAGAGCTCCAGCCTGTTGGTTGGAAAATTCTTTTAGAAATCTTAGTGAAAACAAGCTATCAGCGGGTAACTGAAGTTCCTTATGCTTTTCAGCAACGTGCTAACGATCGCTCTAAAATGACCCTACAAGAGCAATGGAATTTTCTGCGCCATCTTTGCCGTTTGTTCTTGGCAAGCCCTGCCGATAATCGCTTTTGGAAATTTTCCTTGGTAGGCCTTAGTGGCGTAGTTATTAACCTGCTCCTCTATACTTTTTTTGTGCAGGTTTGTGAGCTCAATGTCGTCCTTGCCGGCATATGCTCAGCCTTTTTCGCCATGTTCAGTAATTTTATCTTAAATGATCTTTTTACCTGGAAAACTGAAAATAATCAGCCCTTTTTCGCAAGGCTGATCAAGTTCTACATTTACTGTAGTATCGGTATTTTCTTGAACACTGTCTTATTGATTATCTTATATGAATATCTGAATTTAAACTACTTGTTTGCTAATCTGCTTGGTATCTTAATTGCGTCGCTCTGGAACTTTAGCTCAAACAACAAGTGGACTTGGGCACCCATCGCAAATGAGATAATAGCTGATGATGGTAGTGAAAACTAATAGCTGGAATGTGTGGACAATAAAAGTAGCTTCTACAAAAATAAGGGCACTTTCTGACAAGCAGAAAGGCCCTTAATTGCTTATAGAGGTTCATAATATTCTTTAGGATGTGCACAAAGTGGACACTCATCTGGTGGCTCTGTACCCTCCCAATGATAGCCACATTCACGGCATTGCCAAGTACCTGTAGTAGGCTTTTTCAATAAAGATCCTTCTTCCAAACTGGTCAACAACTTTTGAAATCTGGCAGCATGTAATTGCTCTACTTTAGCTACTTCTTCAAAAAACTTGGTAGCTGCAGTCTCACCCTCTTCTTTGGCAATCTGGGCAAATTCAGGATACATATCCTGATACTCAAAGCTCTCTCCCTCAATCGCTACTTTCAAGTTAGCCTTACTGTCACCGATTCCTTTTAAGAGCTTGAAAATAAGCTTCGCGTGTTCTTCTTCATTTTTGGCAGTCTCTTCAAAAATCTCGGCAATCTCTAACCAACCTTCTTTTCTGGCTACGGAAGCAAAAAAGGTATATTTGTTACGGGCTTGACTCTCACCAGCAAAAGCGGCTTTCAGATTTGCAATCGTTCTTTCAGACATCATAACCCCTCCTTTTACTCACGATATTTTGTCCAGTTTATTAGTTTTTACTACCAAAGTCAATAATTTAGAGGGTATCTTTTCCATCAAAGAGCTCCTGATAAATAACGTCCATGCTCTGCAGTTGTTTGGTCAAGCTAAAGGCACGATTGGCAAGGGTTTGACCAGCCCTTCC
>CAZKEO010000149.1:0-5461 GCA_964551785.1 uncultured Eubacteriales bacterium
TATACATTCTAAATAAATTCCTCTATAAACCCATGTTGAAGATGCTTGAGGATCGTAAGATTACAATCGCTGAGTCCTTCCAACAGGCTGAAAATGCTCGTAAGGAAGCTGACCTTGTTAAAAATCAATATCAGACCCAGCTGGCTGAAGCCAAGAAGGAAGCTCAGGACATCGTCGAAAGAGCCTCCAAAATGAGCGAAGAAATGAAGTCAGAAATGGTGCAAAATGCCAAAGCTGAGGCTGAAAAAGCAATTAAGAATGCTCAAAATGAAATTGCCCGGGAGAAAAACCAGGCAGTTGCGGCTCTTCGTCAGGAAGTCGCTACCTTGGCAGTGCTTGCTGCAGGAAAGGTAGTTGGCAAAGCAATTACCCTAGAAGATCATGAAAAAATGATTAAGGAATTTGTTGACGAGGTAGGGGATCTACCATGCTAGATAATGCGATTGCCCGTCGCTATGCATCTGCATTTTTCATACTAGCTCAGGAACAAGGCAAGCTCAATGAGTATGAAGCCGAATTGGCTGAGGTTATTAAAACCGTGGATGCCCATGAGGATCTTCATAAAGTTTTGGCTAACCAGCTCCTGGCTGCCGATGCAAAAAAAGCTATTATGGAACAAATTTTTAGTGGATCAGTTTCTAATTCTACTGTAGATTTCCTAAAAGTAATTCTAGATAAACATCGGGAAACCTATTTGAAGGATATCTATAATGAATTTGTAGTACAAGCGAATGATGCCCGAAATATTCGAGATGCCGAAGTTACTGCTGCCAAAGAATTATCCGAAAGCGAACTAGAAACCATTAAAGCCAAGTTGAATGCAATGACTGGCAAGACTATCCGCCTTACAACAAAGGTAGATCCTAGTCTGGTTGGTGGCTTAAAGGTTCAGCTAGGGGATAAAGTAATCGATGGTAGTGTAACTAAACGCCTGGAACTGCTAAAGGAGGCCCTCCTCCAGGGCTAACCGCAGAAAAAGTAAGTTAGGGGTGAGCAACTTAATGAATATCAGACCCGAAGAGATCAGTTCGATTATAAAGCAACGCATTGAGCAATATCGTACTGATGTAGTAGTAACTGATGTTGGAACTGTAATTCAGGTTGGTGACGGTATTGCGCGGATCTATGGTCTTCAAGAGGCCATGGCCGGTGAGCTGCTGGAATTTACCGGTGGCGTTTATGGCATGGTGCTCAACCTAGAAGAAGATAACATCGGTTGCGTTATCCTGGGTCCATATACCCAGATTAAAGAGGGAGATACCGTCAAAAGAACCGGTCGGATTGTTGAGGTACCAGTAGGTGATGCTCTAATCGGCCGGGTAGTAGATGCGATGGGTCAACCGATTGATGGTAAAGGACCGATTAACTCTACTAAGTTCCGTTCCGTTGAACGTGTAGCTCCTGGGGTTATGACCAGGAAATCCGTACATGAACCAATGCAAACTGGATTAAAAGCGATTGACTCAATGGTTCCAATTGGCCGTGGCCAACGGGAATTAATCATTGGTGACCGCCAAACTGGTAAAACAGCTGTTGCAGTTGATACTATCATCAACCAAAAAGGCAATGGCGTAGTTTGTATTTACGTAGCTATTGGTCAGAAGGCTTCTACTGTTGCAAAGGTAGTAAAAGGCCTAGAAGAACACGGTGCGATGGATTATACCATCATCGTAACTGCAACTGCATCTGAACCAGCACCTATGCTCTATATCGCTCCTTACGCCGGTGTTACCATGGCTGAAGAGTTTATGGAGCAAGGTAAGCACGTCTTGATTATCTATGATGACCTATCTAAGCAGGCAGTAGCATACCGCGAACTCTCCTTGCTACTCCGTCGTCCTCCTGGTCGTGAAGCATATCCAGGGGATGTATTTTATCTCCACTCTCGCTTATTGGAGAGAGCATGTAAGCTTAATGAATCACTTGGCGCTGGTTCCATAACTGCACTGCCAATTATTGAGACCCAAGCCGGTGACGTTTCAGCATACATTCCGACTAACGTAATTTCCATCACTGATGGTCAGATCTTCTTGGAGTCAGATTTGTTCAACTCTGGTATCCGTCCTGCGATTAACGTAGGTATCTCAGTATCACGGGTAGGGGGCTCTGCTCAGACTAAAGCAATGAAACAGGTTGCTGGTCGTCTGCGTTTGGATCTAGCTCAGTACCGTGAATTGGCTGCCTTTGCTCAGTTCGGTTCCGATTTGGATAAAGCCACCCAAGCTAGTTTGATTCGTGGTGAAAAAACTGTAGAAATACTGAAACAAGGACAATATGTCCCGATGAGTGTTTCCGAACAGGTAATGAGTATTTATTGTGCTGTTAACGGCTTCCTGGATGATATTGAAACCAGTCGCGTGCTTAAGTTTGAAGAAGAATTCCACAAATTTATGCGCTCCACAAAGCCCGAAATTGGTAAAGAAATTGACCAAAAAGGTGCAATGAGCGACGATCTTATCAAGAAGCTTGTTGATGCGATCAATGACTTCAAGAAAATGTTTTAATAATTGACAAACTAAATCCTGGCGAAACAGTACCAGAGATTCATTAGCCTATACGCCAAGTAAGGTGGTGAGACCAGAAATGCCAAGTATGCGCGATATAAAGCGTCGCATAAAAAGTGTTAAAAGCACCCAGCAAATTACCAAAGCAATGAAAATGGTAGCTGCTGCTAAATTACGACGTGCCCAAGAAAGGGTTCTGCAGGCCAGACCTTATACTAAGGAGTTAACTCAAACCCTAGGCCGCTTGGTGGCTGTTGCTACAGATCTAACCAACCCGCTACTTGAAGTGCGGGAGGCCCAGTCCATTGGATATGTAGTTATTACTGCAGACCGCGGTTTATGCGGGGGCTTTAATGCTAACACTCTTCGGAAGGCTAATACAGAGATTAAAGCATTGGGTAATGTTAGCTTAGTTACTGTGGGTCGGAAAAGCCGAGATTTCTTCAAGCGTCAGGGTAGACCGATTAAAAATGAATTTGTTGGTTTAGGTGAAAGCATTGATTTTGCCATCGCCAAAGAAATTGCCAATGAAGTCATGGATCTATATATTCGCGGCGAGTTTGACGAGGTTTATTTGGTGTACACAGAGTTTATTTCTGCTATGACCCAAACGCCGACAACCATTAAACTGCTTCCAGTACAAACACCAGAAGATAGTGAACCAACTATCGATTATATTTATGAACCCAGCGCGGAAGCTGTTATTGATGTGCTTCTTCCTAAATATGTAGAAACCACTGTTTTCCGAGCATTGTTAGAAAGCAAAGCTTCCGAACATGGCGCAAGGATGACAGCTATGGGTTCTGCTACCGAAAACGCCAAGGAAATGATTGACAAGCTCACCTTGTCCTTCAACCGAGCCCGTCAGGGCGCCATCACACGGGAAATTTCCGAAATCGTCGGTGGCGCGGCAGCTCTGGAATAATTAGCAAGGAGGAGAATGCCTAAATGAACGTTGGTAAAGTTGTTCAGGTAATCGGACCAGTCGTAGACATTGTGTTCGAACCAGGTAAATTACCTGAAATTTATAACGCTGTAGTTATTCGTACTGCTGACCAGGATAAAAAAGGTCAGACAGAAATCAACCTTACCCTGGAAGTAATGCAACACTTAGGCAACAATGGTGTCCGGTCAGTAGCACTGTCCTCTACCGATGGATTAACCAGAGGTATGAAGGCAATTGATACTGGAGCTCCTATTACCGTACCTGTTGGCCAAGCAACTCAAGGCCGTCTTATGAACGTACTAGGCAAGGAAATCGATGGTCTTGGCGACATTCAATCAGATACTAGCTATCCTATTCACCGCCCTGCTCCTAGCTTTGAACAGCAGTCTACTGCTGCAGAAGTACTTGAGACAGGCATCAAGGTTGTTGACTTAATGTGCCCCTACCTCAAAGGTGGTAAAATCGGACTCTTCGGTGGTGCAGGTGTTGGTAAAACGGTTCTAATTATGGAACTGATTAACAACATTGCTAAACAACACGGTGGTATTTCCGTATTCGCCGGTGTTGGAGAGCGTACTCGTGAAGGTAATGACCTTTACCATGAAATGAAGGATTCCGGAGTTATCGATAAAACAGTAATGGTGTTCGGCCAGATGAACGAGCCCCCTGGTGCACGTCTACGGGTGGCACTAACTGGACTCACCATGGCTGAGTATTTCCGGGATGAAAAAAGCATGGACGTGTTACTCTTCATAGACAACATTTTCCGGTTTACCCAAGCTGGTTCAGAAGTTTCGGCTCTCTTGGGCCGGATGCCTTCAGCAGTTGGTTACCAGCCTACGCTGGCAACTGAAATGGGTATCCTCCAGGAGCGGATTACTTCTACTAATAAAGGATCAATCACTTCCGTTCAGGCGATCTACGTACCTGCGGATGACTTGACTGACCCTGCTCCAGCTACAGCATTCGCTCACTTAGACGCAACAACAGTACTATCCCGGGCCATCACCGAGAAAGGAATCTATCCTGCGGTGGATCCTCTTGACTCTACCTCCCGGATTCTCGATCCCTTTGTTGTAGGTGATGAGCACTATCTGGTTGCCAGAGGTGTACAAAAGATTCTGCAGAGATATAAAGAACTCCAGGATATCATCGCGATTCTAGGTATGGATGAATTATCCGACGATGATAAAATGGCGGTAGCGCGGGCCAGAAAAATCGAGAGATTCCTCTCACAGCCTTTCTTTGTAGCTGAAACTTTCACTGGTCAACCTGGAAAGTATGTTCCTTTGAAGGACACCATTAAGAGCTTTAAGGAAATCATCGAGGGTAAACATGATGATATGCCTGAAGGAGCTTTCTACATGGTTGGCTCGATTGAAGAAGCAAGGGCTAAAGCCAAAACAATGTAAGGAAGTGAGTTGATATGGCAGAAAAGGCCATTAAACTGGACATCGTTACCCCAGAGCGCATTATCTTTAGTCAGGATGTTGATTTCATAGTTGCGCCAGGAACTTTAGGTCAGCTTGGCGTTCTGCCGGACCACATAGCCTTGATTACTAGCTTAGAAATTGGCATACTCAAGGTGAAAACTGGTACCGAGGAATTAAAAATGGCTATAAGTGGTGGCTTCTTTGAAGTTAAGCAGAATAAAGCTGTCGTACTGGCTGACACTG
This sequence comes from uncultured Eubacteriales bacterium, assembly GCA_964551785.1. Classification (GTDB taxonomy): domain Bacteria; phylum Bacillota; order Carboxydocellales; family JAJZTU01; genus CAZKEO01. Next base: position 5,127 of record CAZKEO010000149.1, read on the forward strand.
CTGAAAAGGCTTCTGATATCGATGTTGTAAGGGCACAACAAGCTAAGGACCGTGCTGAAAAGCGTTTAGCTGCTAAGGCGGATGATATTGACTTACTACGTGCTGAGACAGCACTTAGAAGAGCAATGATCAGACTTAAGGTTGTTGACAAGCTCTAAATCTCAAAATAATAAGTAATTACACAAAAAGAACCAGGAAGAAAAAACTTCCTGGTTTTGTTTTTTATCGTATAGGAAAGCATAGAAAAATTTGTCCTTTGAGCCCTTGCGCAGCAAGAGTTTTGGTTTATCGACCAGGAACTTATAGCGTGTTTTGGACTGAGGATAAGTTTGGGA
>CAZKEO010000150.1:0-5435 GCA_964551785.1 uncultured Eubacteriales bacterium
ACAAGAAAAACAGATAGGGGGCCTCATCCGTCACCGAGCTGAAGAGATCAAGCTGCTCAGAACCAAGAGCCACGCCCTGTACTACGATTAAGCGCTGCCATCCGCCTAGAATTCTCAGGTACGCTGCCCAAGGCGAATACTCGGCGGATGGCAGCTTCAGCATTTTAAAAATAAGGACGGGAGGCGTATGCCTCTCGTCCTTGGTAATTTTTACAACCTAGTATTCGCTACCGCCGGAGGTGTTGCGTCAACTAAGCGGAAACCAAAAGTTGGCCGCTCTGGCCGGTCCGGAGTGTCAAAGAGCCAAACTGGATAATTGCTGAGAATTCCCCCATCCACAATGTAGCTTGACTGTGGTGAGCCATTATTTAGATAGTCGTAGCGCACCGGTCGATAGAAAAGTGGGATACTCATACTCATTCGCACAGCAGTCGCGATATCCAGCTCATCTGGCTTCCCACCATATTCAACGATGTCCTGGGGCAGGATTAACATTCTACCCCTGCTAATATCAGCCGCGATAATCCGGAGGCGATATTTGAATTGTTCATTATCACGATAAGCCGGGACCAACAAATCCCCAAAGGTGCGGATACCTTTCGCAACTAATTTTTCACGCAGCCACTTTTCGAAGTATTCTCCTTTGTGCATGCCTTTATATATTCCCAGACTTAACGCTGGGCCTAACACAGGCAACTTCCCAATGCACATATTATCTTTTAGTCGTTGAAAATCCAAGGAGCTCATTAGTTCCTTAATTTCTCCAGCCGTATAGCCTGCTGCGACCAGTGCGGCCACAATGGCTCCAGCTGAGGTACCAGCAACATTCTCCCAAGTGTAGCCCCTCGCTTCGGCGGCCCACAACCCACCGACTAAAGCAATTCCCTTGACTCCCCCACCCTCAAAGACGGCATCTGCTTTCATACTGCACCTCCTGATCACCCTGGCTTGCATATACCAAGCTGGACGTTTAAACTCCTGCTATATCAATATGGCGGAGGGGGTGCAAGTGTGCCATTGGGCCGTTCGATTGGGTCGTTCGCAGTTAATTTGGGGTCTTTATTAGGGTCACAGCGCAGGTATCTGCAAGTTTGGGGCAAATAGCTCCGTACCAATTAGTTCTAAGCTTGGTACGCTATTGAAATTGACCAAGCTCACCGAGTGAACGTCCATGTTCACCGGTGAGCTTGTCGGCGTCCTGCCTCCAAGGTCAATTTCAATGCATACCTGTGCTAAGAGCTACTTAGGTACTCCACTAAATTGCCCTCAAACCAGCAGATTCCTGCCCTGTTGACTTGCGGGTCAAACCCATTTAATGCTCCCGGGTGTTTTGGGCGATGTTGATTTCCTGCTATCACCTAAGCAATAAAGATAACCTGGCTATAGAGGCGCCTCAACTAAGTGATGCGATAATTTACCCACCAGCTAAAGTCATGCCTTGGTATTAGCAAATGATTGCTTCGCCCTATTGTCCTTACTTTGCCATCATCAGACAAAACACGCGAGGATGGCCCAGGTCGGTCACCTACCGCAACCTCAAAGCTGGCTCAGGGCTGGCTACCAGTAGGTTTAGGAGGGCCTGGTGGAGTGCCTTAGCAGGTCTTAGCGCAGTGTACACAGCAAAAATTGCCCCGATTGGCATGGACGCCAATCGCCTTTTCGGTGGACACGGACGTCCACTCGAAAAGGTTGGGCAACTTTTGCTAGTGTACCAAGCTTAGACCTGCTTTGGTATGGAGCTCGGCCACTCCGGACCTACTGGTAGCAGCCCGGAAAATCTAACAAGACAGCATAAAAGAAGCAGGTGACCGACCGGCAACAACCCCAAATTGGGATAGTTTTTTTAAGCGGGGGAAACCTATCACTGAGGTGAATTACATGAAAGAGAAGAAAAAGAAAGATCCTTTCATAGTGGGCAAAGAGCCCTACTCACGGCCTTCCGATGAACCACCACCAGAAGGTCCTCCACGTAAGAAAATGTCCTAATTACCATGGCCGCTCAACAGCGGCTATCCCACTAAAATGAAGCAACCTCAGCTATGAACGTAAATGTTCACTACTGAGGTTGAAGTTTCTTTTACTTCACATATTATTTCTCTCTAACAGTTCCATTCTCTATTATATATACGTTTCCACCGGGACATTCGGGGACTTTTTCTACGAAAGGCCCCTTTCCATTGCTAGCCTCCAGTAACTTCTGAACATCCGTTGGATAATTGCCAAACGCCTCTTTGTATTTATTAGCACCTTCCTGTAAGTAGGCAACATTTTCAGGGCAGTTAGCACCGGAAGGCACCTTACTAACATTATTATTTGAGCTATTACTACACCCAGCGACTAATAGAGATCCTGCAGTTATTGCCACAAGTAAATACTTCTTCATTTTACACTTCCTTTTGAATATTTTTTGAGAATGGAAGCTGTAGCCAAGGGCTATCTGATTACCTCCTCCAGAATTGACGAGGGCTCAGGGGCATTGGTAGCAATCCAGTAGTTGTACTTGCCTTGGAGCCAGTAATAATGATTTTGGCCCATCCCCTGGACGCTAATTACGTCCACATCCTTGACCTTAATGACCTGTCGGTTGGAAAACACTTTGCTGGCAGGGATTTTGACGTCCATATCCCTGAACAGGGTTGCACCCTCCTGTTCTGTCCCGGACAACGATAGCCATAAGGTAATCTCTCTGTCAACGGCGGCATACTTGGCGATATAACCTTCTGCTAGTGCTATCTCTTTGCCATGTAACTGGGAGATTTCTGTAATCGCTTCGGTTCCGGAAAGCATTGCGGTTCTGGGGAGACCACCCAATTGTTCCGGTACTAGTTGATTGCTAGAATTGGAAGCAGTGTTAAAAACCCCAAAACGCCAGCCAGCCAGAGCTATTGCCACTAGACAAACCAGGGCAAAAAGAGTATAAATAACTTTCCTTTTCATTAGATCACCTCTCGCTAATTATTGATGCTCTAGGTTACCTTCCCCGGCTATAACAGTCTTAATTAAGGCCAGGTCGTTTTCCAGGACTTTTTGTTTCCTGCCCATCCAGAGGGCATAACCAAAAATCAAAGTCCAAATAACTGCATAAGCAGCAAAAAGGTAGTTCATCGTAAAACAGCCTCCTTCAGTGAGCGTAATTGTTCTTCCATTCTGGCTATGGCAACACGGTTAAATAGCAAGAAAATGTATAGTAAGGTAAAAGCAACTAAACTTACCTGCAAGGTAGTTAGCATTTTACCTGACATGGCAAAACCAGAACCGTCTACTACTACGGGATGAATGGTACGCCACCATCTGATGGAAAACCAGACAATCGGTACATCGATGAAGCCAATAATACCAAAGATAGCGGAAAAGCGCGCCCTTTTCTCCGGCTCTGGAAAAGATGTCCGCACCATGAGATAGGCCAGATATATAAACCACAATACCAAGGTGGTTGTCAGTCTGGGATCCCAAGTCCACCAAGCGTTCCAGGTGGGTCTGGCCCAAATGGGTCCAGTGATTAACACGATGGTAGTAAATAAGACGCCAATCTCTGCCGAGCAGGCTCCGTAAAAATCCCACCTAGCTGATCTGGTAACTAGATAAGCCACCCCGCATAGAAATACTACTAAAAAGGCAAAAAACCCTACCCAGGCTGCTGCCACATGAAAATAAAAGATTTTCTGGACCGGCCCCATCACCTTTTCGTTGGGTACCCACATAAATACTAAGTAGGTTGCCACCAGCACCGATAGATAGGTCAGCCCTGCTAGTGCTTTCTTAACCATATTACACCTCCAGGACATAATCGAATAAATACCAGCAAACCACGGTAAAGATTAGGTCAAAGGCCCCTATAATAGTTAGCCAGTTAGACCAGGCAGCATAGGAACCACCACTTAGAATCAGACCGGTAGCTTTTACAGCAGCTATTAATAGTGGTATCAGTAGGGGGAACAAGATTACCGGTAATAGAATTTCACTGTTTTTGGTATTCATAGCCACCGCGGCTAAAAAAGTACCTAAGGCGATAAACCCCCAAGTTCCCAAGACAATCACTAGGGCTAGCCAGCCAAAGGACCCTTTCATGCGATAATCAAAGAGTATAAATAAAATAGGCAAGGAAATCAGCTCTAGAATAAACATAAATAGCAGATTGCTCACGAGCTTCCCTAGGTAAATTACTCCTGGGTCAGGCGTACATAACAATAAGCCCTGCAGACAGTCATTAGATTTTTCTCCTTGAAAGCTGCGGTTTAACCCTAATATCCCGGCAAAGCATAAGGCGACCCAGATGATGCCAGGGAAGACTTTTTGCACAGTATCTGCTTCAGGATCAAAGGCGAAACTGAAGATAACTGTAGTTAGCAAGGCAAATATCAACATACTATTGAGCATTTCCTTGGAGCGCAGTTCTGCCGTTAAATCCTTCCAAATGAGGACTTTTAGCTGTCCTAAATAGGTCATGCTGACTTCACCCCGGTCTTAGCGTGATACACTTCCTTTAAGCTGGTCAAGCTCAAAGCACTGGTCTTTTCATCATGGACTAAGCTTCCCTTGTTCAGGAGCAACACTCGGTCGCTAAAAGCCAAGCCTTCCTCAAAACTATGGGTGACCAAAACCAGCGTAGTACCCTTGTTTTTAGCTTGTCCAAGCAGGTTATTGAGCAGTTGGATACCCTGCTGGTCTAGTCCAGTATAAGGTTCATCTAGAAATAGCAGTGGTGGCTGATGCAGCGTAGCTCTAGCCAAGGCTAACCGCTGCTGCATACCCCGCGAAAAATTCCTGACCTGTTCATTGGCTGCGATTAGCAGTCCAACCTCTTTTAAAGCTTGCCAGACCTTTTGTTCTAAAGCTAGCAAATTCAACATTTTACCATAAAATAACAAGTTTTCCTTAGCAGTAAGATTATCATAGAGCAGGCTGTGATGAGCGATTAGCCCAATCTTTCCCCTTACCTGCTCAGGATTTTTCCAGACGTTCTCACCGTTCAGGTATAGTAAACCAGTGGAGGGCTTCATCAAAGTCGTCATAATCTTGAGCAGAGTACTTTTACCTGCGCCATTGGGTCCAAACAGGGCAATCGCCTCACCTGTTCCGATTTCTACCGTAATATTCTGCAGGATAGTTTTGTGACCAATTTGTTTGCCTACTCGCTCTAACTTAATCACCTTTCTCAGCCCCCTTGCCTCCGTGTAGCTGTTCAATTAGGGTTTCAACCATTGCTATTTGCTCCCTGAGGGCTTGGGATTGCTGCGCATAATCTGCTAGGTTTATTTCTTCTTTGACCTTCTTGGCATCTAACAGAGCTAATTTCGCCACTATTCGTCTTTTACGTTCCTCCAAGCCCCGAAGGATTTCTTGTTTTGTTCCCGGTATTTGAGCTCTCAGTTTTTTGCGTTTTAACCGGTAGCTAATTCCAGCCATAGCGCCTCCTACTACCAGCATGGCCAAAA
>CAZKEO010000151.1:0-5433 GCA_964551785.1 uncultured Eubacteriales bacterium
AGCAGTTGGTAGCTCGTCGGGCTCATAACCCGAAGGTCGCTGGTTCAAGTCCAGCTCCCGCAACCAAATTTCCACAGGATCAAGCAACTAAGAACCGGTTGGTTCTTTTTTTATGCCCTTTTTGCACCCCTAAAGTCGGCCTTGCATTAGCAAAAATGTGTGACAGCGAGCAAGTTAGGTCGGAGCGCAGCGGAGCCAGTAGTGGCGTTGTTCGATGTTTTACCAGACCCCAAAAAGCTGCACTAATAACTCGTATGCACTACTACATTAGGATTGAAAATGTTTTTTGCCTTAATCTGTTCTTTATCAAGATATATTACTTGCAAGTTAGTTAGACTTCTCAATGGAGTAATATCTTTTATCGGATTTCCCTTGATGTTCATTCTCTCAATCGATTTAATATTGGCAACAGGTTTGAGATTTGCTATTCTATTTTCATTAATCCATAGACTCTTTAATGTATCAACATTAGCAATTGGAGCTATGTCAGTTATGTTGTTACGAGTTAAAGTTAATATCTCCAACCTTCTTAGTCCAGAAAATGGTTCTAAATTCTTTACCTTATTACCTTCTAATGCTAGTATTTTTAGTTTTGACAATCTTCTCAAATGACTAATGTCGCTAATTTGGTTATTTGCAAGGTACATCGTATGAATTTTAGTCAATCCTTTAATAGGGCTTAGATCCGTAACTTTTTGATTGTCAAGCATTACAGCCTCAACGTTAGCTAAATATTGAGCCCCTTCTAAACTGGAAACCCCACTACCAATGTTTAATTCCCTAATTACTTTGACATCCCTTTCATATATGTCACCCTCTGGCTTGTTCACTTGTTCCCTAATAAATTGTTCAAGCTTCTTATCAGGAAAACTAATAACTTTACCTTTAGGCTCGTTGCTACAGCCGGTAAATAACAAGCACAAAAAAACTATAACTAACATGTTAATAATAACTCTGGCCATTATATCAACTTCTCCTTTTTTGGACCCTAAACAATACTCCGATAGCAAAACTTCGTCTAACGCGTTGGGCGCTCACGAACTCACTTGTTGGCGCGGCCTTTGCCTACCTGGTTTCCACTCATTCTAGCAAAGGGCGTGACAACGAGTGAGTTAGGCCAGAGCGTAGCGGAGCCGTGAGAGCCGTTGTTCGTGATGTGTTTTTCTGCCCCAACTAAACTTATTACAGCTAAATCGGCATAACCACTAGGCCCTTCGATATTAACCGAACCAGTAACTAAGTAGCCCTTTTCGAGGGGCTTTCCTAAATAGTAAACTGCCTCGGTATTATTGTTCGCGATGGCTAGAGCCTTATCGACTGGCTCTATATTTGCCAGGGAGACAAAAATAGCGGAGGTGATTGCTATCACAAAAACAAGCATTGTCACAGTGAAGATAAACCCTGCCCAAGCCCACTTTCTCTGTCGTTCCTGAAAGGCTTCAACGCTTTGCCATTCGCGGTTTCTCCAGGCCCATTCACTCCCCTTGAAACCTAAGATAAAGGGTACAAATAACCCAATCACCGGAACAAAGACTAATAAGGCGATATAGGTGTTATGCGCCAAGCCCCAGATCCAGCTGAGAAAAAATGCCCCCCAGTTCCATTTTTTTATTTCAGGGGGTACACTATAGCGGTCTGGTGTATTTGGTTCATAGCTTGTTTCCACTTTATCGACCTCCTAAAAATCTGAGCACACTACGCTTATTGCTTTAATTCTTCCGCCCATTCGCTAGGTGTTTTAGTATAACTGTAAAAGGTAGTTGATTTCCAGATTCCGATATTGTACCCATAATCAATTTTGGTGCCGATAAAGTCTTTCTTAGCGGCTTCTGGATACTTTTCCAGGATGGTTCTTGCTATTTTTTTGGAGAGTTCTTTAGTTTCTTGTGCATTTGTGGGTTGATATTTTTTCATCACTAACTGGGCATTTACATGTTCTTTTCGTCCACTTGGACCAGTAATGTACCCAGTAGAAACTCCTGCTGTTAAAACGTTATCCAACTTGAACAGTTCTTGTTGTACTTTAGTCATGTTGGCAAAAGGCAACTTGGCGGAAAGATAGCTTCGGATCGGGATAGCACTCACAAGAAGTAAGCAAAGTAGGAGACCAAGAACAACATAATGCGATTTAGCGATAGTTGCAGGGCGAAATTCACCTTCCATTCCTGAACGGATGACATAGGACCTGCAGATTAAATCGTGAGGTGCTTGGCGAGTTTTTCGGTTAAAAATAAAGAGATAAAAAGTGCCTAGTGCTAAGACGTTAGCTATAACTGCTATAATCGCCACAATAATCGTATTCACTGTAGTGGGAGATGCATAAGTAAAAACATCCGTATAACTCGGTACAAACAAAATAGCTGCCCGTAGCAAGGAGGTGCCAATCGGCAGGAAATTGCCACTGGCAGTAATTATTTTAATGCCAGCCATTGTTTTGCCAAGCGTTTGACCACCACTAATACTGGAGTTAAGTACTCCGAAATAAGCTATACTAAGCAGAAACCCAACACTTCTGGCACAAGTACCCATTTCGGCAAATTGCTTTCCAAAAAACAAGCCTAGAATAACGCCGACAATTGCCAAAACAAATAAATCAAATAGAAAAGCAAAGGTTCTTCTCCAAAAACCACTAATATGAGTTTCGGGGATAGGCAGTTGCTCTTGTACGGTAGTTTCATACATATAAATATCGCTCCCTTTTGTGGCAATAAAATACAATTTATCCTAAAAAAACAAATATCCTCCTTGGTGGAGGAAATTTGCAAATTTGCACAGCTAGTTCGGTGTTCAATTTCTTTGCAGAGGACACGTTTCTAGAGGAACTATTTTTTCAAGTCACTGAGGTAATGATACAAGGGAGCCAGTAATCGAAAACCCTCGACTAATTCGGTTAGTAACTCCTGATTAAACAGACTGGGGTCAAGCGGCTTTTCGCAAATCAGATACAAACTTTTTCGTTGAAACCAAGTTCGCAGTGCTTCATCTGGGCAATCTGGTAAAGGTCTTTTATAGAGCTCTCCTTCCAGTTTAAATAGCTGTTGTTCGGAGTAACGGGAAATGAGTTCTAAGAACTCTGCTGGTTTTAGGCTAAGCCGCTCGCGAAATTTGTCCATTGTAGTTTTAGAAGCAGAGTAGTAGCCCATTCCAAAACTGTAGCCCTCAGGGGTGAGTTCGAAGAAGTAGGCGGGATAATCCTGCCACTGCTTATTAGGGCGTTTAAAAGTGATCCAAGCATTATTTTTATAAGGTGATTTATCGTGGGAAAAGCGGGTGTCACGATAAATTCTGGAGATGGTCTTATCCACAGCAGGTCTAGTCTCAAAATAGGGATCAAGGTCCAACATCAAGCCACTCAGATCCTGCACTAATCTTTGCAATGGATTCAGGACATACTCCAGATAGTCCTGTTTATGAGCATTAAACCAAGGTTTGTTATTATTGTCCCGTAGCTGGCTTAAGAATTCTAGGGATGCTGGCGAGAATCCCTCAAACAGTTTTTCGATATTGATTATCATATAAAATCTCCTAACTTTAAGTAGTAGGAAGTTGCTGTTCGTAGTCGGTCAGATTGGTGAGAATATGCCGCAAATACAGCTCGAACATCTCGATTTCCACTGTGGTGAAGCCCTGATAAAAAAGCTCGTTCATTTCTGTGGAAACCTGGGTATAAATAGCTTGTAACGGTTTGTTTTTGGCAGTTAGGTGAAGCAAGATTTTCCGACGGTCCTCGGTGGACAGGGTGCGGGTTAAATAGCCGCTATGTTCTAAGCGGTCTAGCATACTGGTTAAAGTTGATTTGCCCAGTCCCGTTTTTTTGGCCAGCTCCTGAATGGAGATGCCATCCTCTCGCCACAGTACAAATAAAATCCGACCCTGGGCAGGGTTGATCTCATCTAGCTGGTAGTCCCTGAGCTTTTTGGATAGGATTCGTCCAGCCAGATGGTGAATCTTGGTAAGCAGAAAACCGCCCTCATGTTCATGTTTCATGGTTAACAGCGAAACCTCCTTTCAGATTCAAGCAAGCAGAACTTAACTGACGATAATGCTTTGCCTGTAACGGTCGGAGCTTAAGCACTGTATAATCAGGATCCTGCACTCCGCCAGGGTAGTAAAGCTCCCAGCCAGGCTGCCACAAGGCTGCTTTTACTGCTGGCGTAGTGACAATTTCCATCACACCACTCAGCATTAAACCATGAAAGTTATTCGGCTGGCAGTAATAAACTGAGACCTTGGGGTTGTCCCGTAGCTGAGCCAATTTTGCCGAAGCAGTATTAGTAGTAAAATAAATCAGCAAATCATCCTGCTGCTTACTGAAGAAATCTGCTAATACCGGAAATTGCTGTTGGTTCCTAAGATTAAATAAGGCTCGAGTTTGTGGAAACCCATCATGATCAATTGTAGTCAAGTAAGCAACATCAGCAACTTTCATTAACTGCAGACTTAGTTGTTTAATTTCTCGCTCGTTCATAACTCACCTCTTAACAAATATTATTACCACATAGTATAGTACTATATAGTATCGAATGCAAGGGGACTTTGCTTCTAGACTCCATAGCCTCGCAAGCTAAGAGTGCCCCCAAAGGTACGCCTGGGTGCTTAAGAGTAGTACAGAAACGATTCCCCCACCTCAGAGGGAAGCTAATTTGGGGCAGTTAATGCACCTTGGATAAAGTCTTATAACCGGTAGCTACCTGACCTGTGACCAGAAAAAAGACCCCAAAGAATGGCATAACACTGACCCCAAATACTTCTTGACACTCACTACCACCAATGTTACAATATTAACATATCATCGCTTTAACGCACTAAAGCGTGGCTGAATCACATAACTGTAACACGCAGCATATACCGAATGAATGGAGGGACCGGATTGGACAAAAACTACCTAACAATAGCCATCCCAAAAGGATCTCTCTTTGGGGAAAGCATAGAAATGCTCAAGAAAAGCGGCTTAAAATGTGCCGAACTAAGCGAAGACAGTCGCAAGATGCTCTTTGTGGATCATGAAGACCAGGTCAAATATATTATTTGTCGACCTACAGATATCCCCACCTTTGTAGAGTATGGGGCAGCAGACCTAGGCCTCTCAGGTAAGGACACTATTGTGGAGCAACGTAAGGATGTTTACGAGCTGTTGGACCTCAAATATGGGGCTTGCCGGTTCGTGGTAGCTGTACCACAAGCGATGGCTCCGGTGAATTGGGAGCAGATGGCCCAGAAACGGGTAGCTACCAAATTTCCGCGGGTTGCTGAAAACTTTTTCCGTGAAAAGGAGCTACAGGTTGAGGTAATTAAGCTCCACGGCAATATTGAGCTTGCCCCGATTGTAGGCTTATCGGAAATGATTGTCGACATAGTCTCCACTGGTCGGACTTTGCGGGAGAATAACTTAGTGGAAGTTGAAGAGATCTTCAAATCTACTGCGAGGCTGAT
>CAZKEO010000152.1:0-573 GCA_964551785.1 uncultured Eubacteriales bacterium
GGACGCCGCGTCGACAGGGTTGGATGATGTTTATTAGACTAGCAAACTTAGAGCTACACGGCATAAACTATTAGCACCGAACCGGAACAGGTACTCGACCGGACAATCCATGCTTAAACCAAGACCCCAAATCAAAAATTGGACGGCAGATTCTTTTATCTGGTTATTTGTGCTAGAATATAGGGTGAAATGGGGTGAGCAGATGATAGATATTCACACTCATATTCTTCCGGGTTTAGACGATGGACCGCACAATTTAGCAGAGGCTTTGGAAATGGCATGCTCTGCGGTGGAAAGGGGCATGCAGCAAGTGGTGGCTACCCCACACCTCCATGCTACAATCTACGCGAATACACGAGCTAAAATTTTGACTTCCGTTGCTATGCTGAATCAGGCCTTACAGGAAAACAAGATAGCTTTAGAAGTGCTTCCTGGGTCAGAGGTATTGGTTCTACCAGACCTAGTTGATAGATTCGAGGCTGGAGATGTGATGACAATCAACGATGGAGGGAAATATCTCCTCTTGGAATATCCTTGTGATCTGGTGCCGATTTAGGCTGATCAGATAATTTT
>CAZKEO010000152.1:583-963 GCA_964551785.1 uncultured Eubacteriales bacterium
AACGCCAATTCTAGCGCATCCCGAAAGGAACAGAATGTTAGCCAGAAATCCAGGGATGATTTTTGAGTTAGTCCGGCGGGGTGTATTAATGCAGATTACGGCAGGGAGTATTACTGGTTTATTCGGAAAAACTGCCGCAGAAGTGAGTAAGCTCCTGCTAGAAACCAATGCAGTTCACTTGATAGCTTCAGATGCCCATTACCATGATGGCAGAGGACGAGAATTCTCGAAGGCACTTCAGACCGCCGCTGCGCTGGTGGGAGCAGAACAGCTAGAACGTTTGACAATTACTAATCCCGAAGGTGTAATTCGTGGTCTAGAATTGGCTCAAAATGAGCTCCAACCCCCAACTTCAGAGGCGGAGACAGCAGGAATTTGGG
>CAZKEO010000152.1:973-5421 GCA_964551785.1 uncultured Eubacteriales bacterium
GGCGTGAGCAAGGTTATCACATACTGGTTCATCCTGAATGCCGTAATGAGGTGGTGCAACTCGCTGATGGTTGTGGATCAACAGCATTTTTATGGGATCAGGTTACAGAGGATCGTGCAAACACTCAAAAATATGCCATAGGTACTGAAAATCATATGGTAGAAAATCTCCGTGAAGAATCACGTTCAAAAAATATTCAAGTAGTAAATTGGTATTGTAGAACTTGAGGGGGAAAGGTCATGACTGAGAAAAGGGGCTATACGGAAATTACCGGTCCCAAAGGTCGTGCTTTAGTTAGATATGTCAAAGAATTAGGAGATACGATTGAAGGTAAAGAGGGTGACAACAGTCATCCAACTAGCCCTATCCTAACTAAGCCACTAGAGCAAAGCATGCAACCGGTAAAGCGGATCAACTTTGAGCAGAGCTATCAGACTGCTGAGAGTACTCCGGCAGTTCCGGATCAAAAACCAGCAGAGACTGAGGTAACTACACCTAGTAGAACCCCGGACTTTGCCGTGATGTTCCAACATAAAGCTCCGATTTTATTAACAGAGTTAGAACGAAATAGAGACCTTAATAGGCAAAAGGCTCAACAAATACTAACGCCAGTTGAATCGGAGTGTCTCGACTTCGCAGCAGTTGAATTGTCTTTCGAACCTGTAGAAGTTGAACTCCCGGTGACTGGAGCGGCAACAAGTGAGTTAATAGAGGCCGAGCCTGATTGGCTGCAAGCTGCCGAGTTTCAGTTAGCCATGACAGAGGTAGAAACGACTATCGAGCCAGTTGCTATTAGGTCAAACATAGCAGAAGCAACTAATCTGCAACCAAACATTGATCTCCAGCCAAACACAGCTGAGCCAGCTGCTAGCCAGTTACCTATCGCAGAACCAGTTGCAGTTCAGATAACTTTAGCTGAGCCAGTTAATGTCCCACCAGCCCTGTCAGAGCCTCTGCAACCCGTACCGGTGCAACCTGTTAATGCGCCGCAGGTAGTTAAGACCAGCCTGCCAGACATTAGTATGCTTAATCTGGGTAAGCGAAGTGGGCTGATGCCTTTTACTAACGATATTTTAGAAAAGGCCAGCTTGTTAGAGGAAACGTTAGCTAGTTTTGGTGTCAAGGCCCAAGTGACTGATTTCACCCAAGGTCCTACCATTACGCGCTTTGAGCTGCAACCAGCCCCAGGGGTTAAGGTTAGTAGAATTGTTGGTTTAGCTGATGATATCGCTTTGGCGTTAGCGGCTACTGGTGTCCGGATTGAGGCCCCGATCCCAGGGAAAGCAGCTGTAGGGATTGAAGTACCGAATCCGGAAATGACCCCGGTATCACTGCGCGAGGTTATGGAGAGTAAGGTGTTTAGCACCGCCCGCTCTAAACTAGCAGTAATTTTGGGCAAAGATATTGGTGGGGAGACAGTTATCGCTGACCTGACTAAGATGCCTCACTTGTTGATTGCAGGCTCTACGGGCTCGGGAAAAAGTGTCTGTATGAATACCTTAATCACTAGTATTTTATATAAGGCTAGACCTAATGAAGTTAAATTTTTAATGATAGACCCCAAGATGGTTGAACTGTCTACCTACAATGGTATTCCCCACTTAATTGCCCCGGTTATCACTGACCCGAAACAGGCCACTGCCGCTTTACGCTGGGTCGTTACCGAGATGGAAAATCGCTATAATCTTTTTGCCGCATTGGGAGTAAAGAACCTTGCCAGCTATAATGACTTGCAAAAGACGGTCGGAGGGCATGCGTTACCCTTGGTAGTAGTGCTGATTGATGAACTAGCAGATTTAATGATGGTCGCCTCCCGTGAGGTGGAAGAAGCCATCTGTCGCCTAGCCCAAATGGCCAGAGCGGCCGGGATTCACTTGGTTATTGCCACCCAGCGTCCTTCGGTGGATGTCATTACGGGGATTATTAAAGCCAATATTCCTTCCCGGATTGCCTTTGCGGTTTCCTCTCAGGTGGATTCACGCACCATCTTAGATGTGGTTGGGGCGGATAAACTGCTTGGAAAAGGAGATATGCTCTATAGTCCCATTGGGGCGGCCAAGCCCGTTAGAGTCCAAGGAGCTTTTGTCTCTGATCAGGAAGTGGAAAGGGTGGTTGAGTTCTGGAAAGGCCAGTCGGCACCGGAGTATTTAGAAGGGGTCTTGCGGGTAGATCAAGGCTCGGGAACAGCTAGTCAGTGCGAAAATGAAGATGAATTGTTGCCAGAAGCCACCAAGCTAATAATCGAAAATGGACAGGCCTCGGTCTCCATGCTCCAACGGAGATTTCGGATTGGCTATAATCGGGCGGCCAGACTAATTGACCTGATGCAGGAAAAAGCCTTCATCGGAGGTTTTGAAGGCAGTAAGCCTCGGGAAGTGCTGATTACTAAGGAAGAGTGGCAAGAGATTTTTGGGTAGGCAGAATACTTTCTGCGGAACGGCCTATACTAAAAGTGGGCCAAGTTCGAAAGGAGGAATTTGTGTGACTAAAAGGAAGCACCCTCCCCAAATTGCTGAAGCCATGAAGAAGTTCAAGTTTGAGGTGGCTACCGAATTAGGTATCCCCTTGAACGACTACGACAATGGTGACCTCACCTCCCGAGATTGTGGGCGCATTGGTGGTCTCATGGTCAAAAGGCTAATGGAACTTGGTCAACAGGTGCTGGTGGCCAACTACGAAGCCCGGGAACAGAGAAAGAGCCTCAAATTGGTTCATTCTCAGAAACGGACAAAAGTCGTACGGGAAGCTCTGGTTGGTTCCAATGCCAACGGAGGACGGGTCTATCGCCTAGCCCGCTAATCCAGAAAGGAGTAGGATATCAAATATCCTGCTCCTTTTCTTAATAGTAGGTATTGACAATAATCAAGTAGTTTATTATAATGAAAACAGATAGGAATAGTAAGGTATGCCTTCCGTCGGTGAGTAGGAATTCGAGGTAGATATATGATCAAGATCGAACAGCTTTCCAAAGTGTTTCCAACTCCAACCGGTGAGGTAGTGGCAGTTAGAGATATTAACCTCACGGTTGCCAAAGGGCAAATTGCCGGGATCATTGGGTATAGTGGTGCTGGCAAAAGCACCCTAATCCGTTGTGTGAACCTGTTAGAGCAACCTACCGCGGGCAAGATTGTGGTAGATGGCCAGGAGATTACGGGACTAGCGGGTCACAAGCTGCGGGAGAACAGGCAAAAAATTGGCATGATTTTTCAACATTTTAACCTACTGACCTCCCGTACTGCGAGGGAAAATATCGCGTTTCCGTTGGAGCTTGCTGGTCTAAACCCCCCAGCAATTAAGCAACGAGTAGACGAACTCTTAGCTTTAGTAGGCTTGACAGACCGCGCGGATAATTATCCCGCCCAACTGAGTGGTGGCCAAAAACAGCGAGTAGGGATAGCCAGGGCCTTGGCTAATAAACCAGCTGTGCTGCTCTGTGATGAGGCAACTTCTGCCTTAGACCCTACCACGACCAAATCAATTCTGCACTTACTGAAAGATATTAACAAAAAGTTGGAGTTAACTATTATGTTAATTACCCATGAGATGGAGGTCATCAAAGAGATTTGTGACACCGTTTCAGTGATGGAGGCTGGAGAAATCATTGAGTCAGGAAGCGTGTTGGAGGTTTTCGCCCACCAGCGCCATGAGACTACGAAAGGTTTCATCAATACTCTGTATAATTTACAAGTGCCACCAGAATTTTACCGGCAGCTCAGAAAGCAGGGTGCCGCCCACCAATTGATTAGGATTGTTTTTACTGGGTCGGCTGCAGGAGAGCCCATTATCGCCTCTTTGGCCAAAGAGTTTAACCTGCAAACGAATATTTTGGCTGGCAATATTGATTACATAAAAGGCTCTCCCCTAGGGATTTTGACTGTGGATGTCTGCGGTGAGCCGAACGATGTAGCACAGGCTCTGCAGTACCTTCAGAGTAAAAAGCTGCATGTGGAGGTGCTGCCAGATGTACAGTGAGTTTACCATGTTAATGTTGACCGGTTTGGGTGAGACCCTCTATATGACCAGTGTAGCTCTGATAATGGCATACTTGTTTGGCCTACCACTAGGCATTATCCTAGTTACTACAGAAAAAGGTCATGTGCTGGAAAATGCGCCCTTTAATCACATCCTAGGTACCGTCATTAATGCGACGCGTTCCATCCCTTTCATCATCTTGCTGGTAGCGCTAATTCCGCTGACCAGGGTGATCGTGGGCAGTTCCATTGGCACTACGGCAGCGATTGTGCCACTTGTTTTCGGGGCCATCCCGTTTGTGGCACGCTTGGTGGAAACTTCGCTGAAGGAAGTGGACAAGGGGATTATCGAAGCAGCCACCGCCATGGGGGCCACACCCTGGCAAATTATTCGCAAGGTCTTACTACCCGAAACAGTCCCAGCCTTGATTTTGGGGGCGACCATTACGACCATAACACTGATTGGCTATTCTGCTA
>CAZKEO010000153.1:0-5403 GCA_964551785.1 uncultured Eubacteriales bacterium
ATGCCAGGTGACCTAACCTGACTAGGGTTTAACGAGCTTTGCTGAATTTGCAGCTTTTGCAGCAAACTCTTCTGCAGTCTTATTGCTCCACCAAATGGAGGCAGGGTAGTTAGCAGCACCAATCATGAAGGTTTCCCCAATTCTCGGAGAAGCTATTTCTATGTTTTGTGCTTTTGCCGTTTTGGTTACACGTTCAATTGGCTCATTCCAGTCATGTAAGGCCAAGGTAAAAGCACCCCAATGGATGGGAAGCATCATTTTGCCCTTCAAATCAAGCTGGGCCTGCACGGTTTCTTCTGGCATCATATGAATAGCAGACCATCGTTGATCGTATTGTCCGCACTCCAATAACGTCAAATCAAATGGGCCAAATCTTTCCCCGATCTCCTTAAAGTGAGGTCCATAGCCGCTATCCCCACTAAAATAGACCTTAGTTTGTTGGCCAGCAATCACCCAGGAACACCATAAGGTTGAGTCACGGTCGAACAGACTTCTCCCCGAAAAATGCCTGGCAGGAGTACAAGCTATTGTCAGTCCCTCAAATTCAGCCTCATTCCACCAATCCAGCTCTCTTATCTGCTTTGGCTCAACTCCCCACCGTTCTAAATGGCTCCCAGCACCAAGAGGGACATAGAAGTGCTTAGTCTTGGCTTTAAGCTTTTTTATGGAATTATAATCCATATGGTCATAATGGTCGTGCGAGATCAGAATAGCATCGATTTGGGGAAGTTCCTCAATTTCAATCGGTAGTTTTTCGCTATAACGTCTACCACCCAGTTGAGGAATTGGAGAAGGAGCCTGGCTAAACATTGGGTCTAACAATAATGTTTTCCCATCCAACTCTAACAATACAGTAGAATGACCAAGCCATGTAACATTTGCTTGCTGATTTCCCTCCAGCAAGCGAGCATCCAAAGGCTGTACCGGGATTGATTTTACTGGCCTAATTTTAGGATTTCCTTTAAGATAGTCTTTTAATATGGAGACCATTTTCTTGAAGCTAGTATCCATTGTTGTAGGAATTTGATTGACGAACTTCCCCTTGAGGTAGCTTTTAGATTGGTTAAATATAAGGACCTTCTCCTTGGAGGCTTTTCCACCAAAAGCCGGGTAAAAGTTCAAAAACATAAAGGCTACTAATATAATTCCAACAACTATCAGGATGGTTATTCGCATGGTTACTCGCCTCTTTTACTAATTATTTGAGTCTATGATTTCCTTTAAATTGATATTTTGATTGATAAAGCGAGCGTTACTTTTTTCGCTTTTTAAATGTATGGCATTTTGAGGACAGTGATGGATACACGCATAACACGAATCACATTGATGCAGAAATTGAGGTTTATTTTCCACCACAATATTGTTTTTAGGGCATACTTTTTCGCACACCTGGCATCCATTGCAATTATCCTGGATAATAAATTTTTTATCCCCATTATCTACCATGTAATTATAAGTAAGATGGACAAGCTTCGATACAAGCGCAGAAGCCCTACCCTTCCTGGTCAGCGAGTTTTTTCTTGCTTGAATATCCGCTACTATCTTCCTGAGAGCACCCTCAATATCTTTTGCACTTTCTTTCTCGAGTTGATCTTTTATGTCGAACAAGGGTAGATAATTATCAACCATTAATATTTCATTTGTATAATTAAATTTTATGCCTGCCTTGGCTCCAATTTGCTCAATATGGTTTAAGCCAGCTGCGGCCATATTGCCATAGGTCATTACCGCAAAATAGTAATTAGCCTGGAATTTTGATTTTTCCATGAAATCAATTACACTTCTAGGAAGCCCAAAACCATAACAAGGGCACACGAAACCAATGGCCTCATCTTCAAATTCCCGTTTACCTTCCTTGAGCAGTTTTGGAATAGAGTGGATTTCGCTACCAATTTCTTTTGCCACATACAAGCTGTTTCCCGTACCGGTAAAGTAGAATATTTTCATTGTCATTTCTCCCCCTATTCATGTGGCTGTAAGGCTAAGATTTTACTTACTTCTGTAGCAATTTTTTCATTTACCCTACAAATTAGAAATTTTCCCCGTTTTTCAGTGGTAATCAAATCTGCGTTCACCAATTCTTTGATATGATGTGAAATTGTCGGAGCACCAATCTTCAAACAACTAATAATATCCGTAACAGAACATTCGCCTCCAGTTTTAAAACCTGCTTCGTGGGCTTCGGCAATCTTTAAATATAATTCTAATCTATTCGAATTCGAAAGCGCCTTAAAGATCTTTGCCATCTGGTTTGTGTCCATTTTTTCAACCCCTAGTTAATTTATATTATATTTCGATAACTATCGAATTAATCTTAGCGCATCTTATCACTTTTGTCAATGCGAAATTGGTAAAGCAGACCCCGTAAAGGTCTGCTTTAGGCGGTGTGTTCTACACCATCCCTGCCAAAACGTTGAAGGTTAGTTTTCATCTAAAATTAATTACCCAGGTCCGGTACGGACCATGTACTCCGATGCTGAGGTCCATTTCAATATCGGAAGTGCGGCTGGGCCCAGTCACAAAATTTATCGCTCCCGGTAAGCCTTCCTTTCCCCTCCGTCGAGCCAACTCCTCGATTACCTGGCTCATGGTGCGGCAATCTGCTCCCTGTTTTTATGAATTGCTGGCACGATTATATGAGAGGGCGTTTCTTCTGCTAACTGCAGGATGTATTCTGCCAGGTCAGTTTCCTGGACCTCCAATCCCTCCTGAAGCAGGGCTTTGTTGAGGTGTATTTCTTCCGTTACCATCGACTTGGACTTGACAATCTTTTGGGCCGAATGGCTGCGGCAGATTTCCAGGATTTTGTTCACGGCCTCATGGCACTCGGTGCAAAAATGTACCTGACCGCCATTTTTCCTGACATTTTCGGCCAATTGGCCCAGATAGTATTCCAAATGGTCGATGGTATGCTTGCCGCCTCCAATGGCTATATTTAGTATTAAGATTTGGCAAAGCTCAGCAAAATATACTAAAAGGTGGCCTTAACACCCTCTTGAAGGGGTCAGGCCACCTTGTGTCGTTAATACTGATTCGCGCTACCTCCGTCTTCCCAAGACTTCCACACCTCCGGCTGATAGCCTACTGTAGCTAGTTTACCATTGCGTACTATTGGTGTTTTATAAAGACTAGGGTTGTTTAATAGGATCTCTTCCCTCAGAGTAGTACCACTAATCCGGTCCAGATTTAACTTTTTATAGTCCTTAGCTTCACTGTTTATCAGCTTATTTAAGCCGATTGCAGCTTTTACACTCTGCAATTCTCCCTTACTTAATCCAGTTATCGTTAACTCAATCATCTGATATTTTATTTTTCGCTCTCTAAAATAACGTTCGGCCTTTTGCGTATTAAAACACTTCTTCAGCCCAAAAATTTGAATATTCATTTGTTCACCCTCTCCCTCAATAACTATCTGTATTCAACCTGTAATTATTATACCATTTGATATGAGTAGCTTTTCATTTATCATAAAAATGTCACTAAGCCGCCCCTTTTACGGGACGGCTTAGTTAATACGGTGGCTCTTTTCAGCTCAAGTTACTGTTTCAACCGGGGATCAAGGGCGTCTCTTAAGCCATCCCCCAACAAATTGAAACCCAATACGACCAGCATGATCGCCATCCCTGGGAAGAACATTACCCAAGGAGCCTTCTGCAAATAGGACCGTCCGTCAGAGAGCATCGCCCCCCACTCTGGGGTAGGTGGCTGCGCCCCTAAACCCAAAAAGCTTAAGGCAGCAGCATCCAGGATGGCTGTCCCCACACTCAAGGTCGTCTGCACAATTAAGGGGGCTAAGGAGTTCGGTAGCACATGTCGAAAAATAATCCTGGTATCCGTTGCACCAATGGCCCGAGCAGCTTCTACGTATTCCATGCCTTTCACCGAGAGCACCGTACCCCGGACAATCCGGGCAAAGGAAGGAATGTTCACGATTCCGATGGCAATCATGGCATTTTTTAATTCTGGCCCTAACACTGCGGTGATGGCAATGGCCAAAAGCACTCCAGGGAAGGCCATCATAATGTCTACCAGGCGCATGATTAAGTTATCTACCCAACCCCCGTAAAAGCCTGCTAACACACCCAGCAGAGTGCCAATAAGCAAGGAAATCCCCACCGAGATTACCCCAATCTGCACCGAAATCTGGGCCCCATAAATAATCCTGCTGAGAATATCTCGCCCTTGGGAATCCGTCCCTAGCAAGTGGCTTTCCGTCGGAGCCTGAAGTCGGTCGACTAAGGAGCCGTCACTAATCGGATGGTATGGTGCAATTAGGGGAGCCAGCACCGCTGTTAGCAAAAAAGCTAGCACAATCAGGGCGCCCAGCAGAGCGATTTTACTTTTTAATAATCGTTCCATGTTATCCTCCCTGCTAGTTGTAGCGGATTCTGGGATCTATCAAGGTATACATGATATCTACTGCTAGATTAACTAGCACAAAAACCACTGCTATGACCAGGATGCCTCCCTGAACTACTGGAAAGTCCCTAGACATGATAGCATGGTACATCATTCTACCAATCCCCGGCCAGGAAAAAATGGTTTCGGTTAGGACAGCTCCACCTAGCAACCCTCCAAACTGCAGACCAATCACCGTTAAGATCGGTAAAAAGGCGTTCTTCAAAGCATGTTTGAGGATAATTACCCATTCAGCCAGACCCTTAGCCCGAGCTGTTCTGATATAATCCTGGCGCATAACCTCTAGCATACTAGAACGGGTCATCCGGGCAATAATCGCCATGGGGATCGTCCCCAGGGCTAAGGCCGGCATAGCCAAATGTAATAGAACATCCTTGAGGGCCACCCAGTTAGCTGTAAAAATTGCATCCAAAAAATAAATTCCGGTGATGGTATCCAATTGAATACTGGGATCTAGACGAGCCGACGGCGGCAACCAACCTAAAACCAGGCCAAAGAGCCAAATCATAATCAGGCCTAGCCAAAAAATCGGAAAGGATACTCCCAATAAAGCCCCAAACATACTGATATTATCGAACCAGGAATATTGCTTGACAGCGGCAATTATTCCTGCCGATAAACCGAGCACAATTGCCATCAGCATCGCGACTATCGACAATTCCAGGGTGGCTGGAAAATAGGTTGCTAATTCTTCCAAAACCTTGGTGTTGGTAATAATCGAACGCCCAAAATTTCCGCGTAAAATATCCCCCAGAAAACGAAAATATTGGACATATAGCGGATCATTTAAGCCGAGATTTTTCCGCAGTTCTGCCAAAGCCATTGGAGTAGCTCGCTCACCCAGTATGACCTGAGCCGGATCCCCAGGAATTAAATGAATCAAAAGGAAAGCCAGGACAGACACACCCAGCAGGACCGGAACCAGGTAAATGATACGCCTGACAATATACTTGGTCAAAACAGCTGCCTCCCCGGTAAAAAAAC
>CAZKEO010000154.1:0-5391 GCA_964551785.1 uncultured Eubacteriales bacterium
TGCTATTGTAATAAGGTCACACAGGAGCAAATAGAAGATGCTGTCATTAATCACAATGCCAAAGATATGAAGGATGTCGTAAGGCTGACAGGGGCTATGAAGAACGGCCGATGCCTAGAGAACAACCCGACTGGTGAATGTTGTGGAACTGTGATCCGACAAATTATAGATTACGCTTTGACCCAGTGCTAGTCTCTGCAGTTTTAACGTCCGTCATTAACATTGTCAAAGTAGAATAGCCGATTTCCAGGTGGCTGTTTTTTTATTTCTTATTTGTGGTAAAATAGTCACAGTAATGAATTTGGAGGATTAACATTATATGGGAAAACTGTATTTTTTGGAATGCTATGGTTGTCAAATGAATGAACGAGATGCGGAAATTCTAGCTGGTATGTTAAATGAGTTAGGCTATCAATTAGCTGCTGACGAAAATGATGCAGATATTATTATATTAAATACCTGCTGTGTCAGGGAAAGTGCAGAAAATAAAGTGTGGGGCCGGATTGGTGAGCTTACTCATGTCAAAAATAGAAAACCTGAGGTGATATTAGGGATTTGTGGCTGTATGACACAGCAAATCGAGGTAGCCGAAAAAATCCGTCAAAAGGCCCCTCATATTGATTTAATCTTCGGGACCCATAATATTCACCAATTGCCAGATTTAATTCAACAGGTCAAAACTAGCAAAGAACCGGTTCTAGATGTTTGGGAGCAAGAAGGGGAACTAATTGAACACCTTCCTACTCGTCGCGAAGCTGGCTTAAAAGCCTTTGTGACAATCATGTATGGCTGTAATAACTTTTGCACCTATTGCATTGTACCTTATGTCCGGGGTCGAGAAAGAAGCCGTTTAATTTCAGATATTAAAACAGAAATTGAGCATTTAGCCCGTAAAGGTTACCGAGAAATTACCTTATTAGGTCAAAATGTCAATTCATACGGTAAAGATTTAACCCCACAGGTGCAATTTGCTGATTTACTCTGGGAATTGAATGAGATCGAAGCGATTTATCGACTCCGTTTTACAACCTCACATCCTAAAGACCTCAGTGATAGTTTAATTAACGTCATTGCCAATGCAGAGAAAGTTTGCGAACATCTACATCTTCCCGTACAAGCTGGCAGTAACCACGTTTTAAAAGCTATGAACCGTAACTATACCAGGGAACATTATCTGGCGCTGATCAACAAGTTAAGAACAGCTGTCCCAGCAATATCCATCACAACTGATTTGATCGTCGGATTTCCAGGTGAGACAGATCAAGACTTCCTGGATACCATCGACCTCTTGGAAACTGTCAAGTACGATGCTGCCTATACTTTTGTTTATAATAAACGCTCTGGTACACCAGCTGCTGAGATGACTAATCAAGTTTCGGATGAAATTAAAAAAGCACGTATTCAGCAATTAATAACTGTCCAAAACGCTATAACTTTAGCCAACAATCAAGCTCTAGTTGGTAAGCAATTTGAGATCCTTGTCGAAGGTCCAGGCAAAAATGATCCAAGTAAACTTGCAGGTAGGACGCGGACTAATAAGTTGGTACTTTTTGAAGGAAGTCAGGAGTTAATGGGTCAATTAGTGCAAATTGTCATATTGACTGCTAAAACTTGGCATTTAGAAGGTAAACTGTTATAATACTGCTATTGGGTTAGTTGATACCTAAAAATATGGGGAAATTGGTACCTAAAAATGGAGGTAGATTAAATGTCAGTAGTATTAAGTAAGGCGAAGGATTTAGCAGATGCAATTGCTGAATCTAGCGAAATTAAGACTTTACGGGACGCTGAAATAGCCATGAATTTAGATCAGGCGGCATTGGCCATTATTGATGAATTCCAGAATAAACAGCGCGAATATCAGGAAGTAATGATGAGTGGCGGTAAATTATCAGCTCCGCAGGAAGCTGAACACGCTGCACTAGAAGAAAAAATGGAAGCTAATAATTTTATTAGAACATATTTTGATGCCCAACAAGAGGTTGAAAAACTACTGCAAGCTGTTAATATGATTGTTAGTAGAGCAATTTCTGGTGAAGATGCTTCCCAGTGTGGCTCAGGATGTGGATCAGGATGTAGCAGTAGTGGCTGTTGCTAAGTCATATACCTAAGTTTCGCCCAGTTTAAGCCTTAATGGCAATCTTAAAACTTAGACTTAAAGCATTATGTGTTTGTTTTTTGAAACAAGCGACATAATGCTTTTTTATTAGGGAATTAGGTATTGGCTGTAGTAAGTATTCTTTAATACTGATAAATTAACAGACAAGAATTTTGTCGCTGATGTGGTATAATTAACCTAACCATAAAATCGAGGAGGTCGCACCAGTTGAGTAAACTGACCCCGATGATGCAGCAATATCTGCAAATTAAACGAGAATATACTGATGCTATTTTGTTTTTCCGGTTGGGTGATTTTTATGAAATGTTCATGGAGGATGCCGTGCTCGCCTCTAAAGAATTAGAAATAACACTGACTGGTAGGGATGGTGGCAGTGAGGATAAAGTTCCCATGTGTGGTATTCCTTATCATGCTGCTGATGGCTATATTGCCAAGCTAATCGAGAAGGGCTATAAAGTTGCCATCTGTGAGCAGGTAGAGGATCCAAAACTGGCAAAGGGAATCGTAAAACGCGAGGTTGTTCGGGTGGTAAGTCCAGGCACAGTTTTGGCCCAAAACATGCTCGAGGAAAAGAGCAATAATTATCTGGTTTGTTTAGCATTAGAAAGGGATACTGTTGGACTAGCGGTAACTGACATCTCAACAGGTTTATTTCAGGTTACTGAAATAAACGCTCAGGCAGGTTTTGCCAAGTTGTTAGATGAAATCGCTAGACTTAAACCTGTAGAACTTTTACTAGAACAAGTGTTATGGGAAAATAAAACACTAAGACATTCCCTCAGCAATGAAGGGAAAAGACTTGTGAGTAGTTATAAACAAACCGCTTTTCACAGCAAAGAGGCGGAAAATTGCCTCTGTAAGCACTTAAAGACTCAATCTCTGGCCGGCTTTGGTCTGAAAGGCAAAACAGCTGGAATTAAAGCTGCGGGAGCCCTGCTGAGCTTCCTACAAGAAACTCAAAAGCAAGACTTGGGGCATCTGACCAAAATCGCTACATATTCTACTGCCGATTTTATGTTACTAGATAGTGCGACAAGACGTAACCTTGAACTGACTACAACCTTAAGAGAAAATTCTCTGCGGGGAAGCTTACTTTGGGTGCTCGATCACACGGTTACAGCAATGGGAGCGAGATTATTAAAACACTGGGTAGAACAACCATTAGTAAACATACAAGCTATCCAGGAACGTTTAGAGGCTACCGACGACCTAGTTCAGAACCACTTCTTAAAAGAAGACCTCCGCACGTTATGCAAAGAAATTTATGATCTAGAACGTTTAACTGGCAGAGTTTCGTTTGGCAGTGCTAATGCCCGGGATTTTAGTGCCTTGCGGCAATCATTAGCTGTCCTGCCAAATATTAAGCTAGTACTTGAGAAAGCGCGGAGTAAAGAGCTGCAGAGTTTGTGTGATAGCTTGGATACCCTGGAAGATTTGCACTTGTTGTTAGAACAGTCTATTCCTAGTGACCCTCCTTTTTCGATTCGCGAGGGAGGAATTATCAAAACGGGATATCACGCTGAGGTAGATAAGCTCAGGTCGGCTACTAAAGAAGGCAAACAATGGATGGCTAGCCTAGAGGCAAGGGAACGTGAACGAACTGGCATTAAGTCCCTCAAAGTGGGCTATAATAAAGTTTTCGGTTACTATCTAGAAATCACCAAATCAAGGTATGACTTAGTGCCAGCAGACTATATCCGCAAACAAACTTTAGCTAATGCGGAACGTTTCATTACACCGGATTTAAAAGAATATGAAGCAGTTATTTTAGGCGCAGAAGACCGGGTAGTCGAGTTGGAATACCAACTTTTTATCGAAATTAGGGAGCAAATTGCTGCTCAGGCCCCGCGACTACTGGGTGTAGCCACAGTGGTTGCCCAGCTCGATGTCTATATTTCCTTAGCTGAGGCGGCGATTAGAGGGAACTATAAAAAACCCCAACTACGGGATAGTTCAGAAATACACCTCACAGCTGGTAGACATCCAGTAGTTGAAAAGATGTTACAGGGTGAGTGGTTTGTACCCAATGATGCCCATTTAGATAACCTAGAAAATCGTCTAATTATCTTAACAGGTCCTAATATGGCAGGTAAAAGTACCTATATGCGCCAAGTTGCTTTGCTGGTCTTAATGGCTCAAATCGGGTCTTTTGTACCAGCTGACCAAGCCATCATCGGTATCGTGGATCGCATTTTTACCAGAGTAGGAGCAAGCGACGATCTTGCGACAGGACAGTCAACCTTTATGGTGGAAATGAATGAAGTTGCCAACATATTAAATCACGCAACCAATCGTAGTTTAATCATTCTTGATGAGATTGGACGAGGAACTAGTACTTATGATGGCTTAAGTATAGCCTGGGCTGTGGCTGAATACATTCTAGACCCTAATAAAATAGGGGCCAAAACACTATTTGCCACCCATTATCACCAGCTCACCCAGTTAGCCGAACATCATACTGGAGTAAAGAATTGGTCTGTTGCCGTCAAGGAAAAGGGGGAGGATATAATCTTCCTAAGGCAGATTATTGCGGAAGCTGCAGACCGGAGCTATGGAATCCATGTAGCAAGACTGGCAGGTTTGCCAAAAGAAGTTCTGGAGCGAGCTCAAGGTATCCTCACAGTTCTAGAACAACAGGCTGAACTAGATGAAAGCATCCCAGAAGTTGCCACGACAACTGTTAATATGTTAACTAAAGAAAATCAACAGTTGAGCTTCTTTGCAGAGGAAAAGTTTCATCCAGTTGTGGAGGATTTGAGAGACTTAGAACTACTGCACATGACACCTTTGCAAGCACTAAATACCTTGTATGATTTACAGAAAAAAGTCAGGGGGTGAAGAATTGCTGATAGGTATTGATGTAGGCGGTACATATACAGATGCTGTTTTATTGGAAAAGAGCACAGGAACAATCGTAAAAAGTACTAAAGTGCCAACCCAGCACCACAATTTGTTAGAGAGCTTAGTCCAGGCCTTAGACCAGATCATGTGTGAGGTAGCACCTGAAGCGATTCAAAACATTCATTTAAGTACTACCATCGTAACAAATGTAATTGCCGAAAAAAAGTATAACTCAGTTGGGTTAATTCTAATTCCCGGACCTGGCATGCTTCCCAAAACTGTACCGTTGGCTTCCGAGACTGTGATAATCTCTGGTTCAGTAGACCATCGGGGCAGGGTCAAAGGTAAACTTAACGAACAGGAAATAATGGCGGGTGGTAATATATTTGCAGACCGAGAGATTACGCATATAGCCATCCTTGTTACATTTT
>CAZKEO010000155.1:0-5389 GCA_964551785.1 uncultured Eubacteriales bacterium
AAATTCGGTGGTCACTCATACCAACTGTATATTTGGCTTAATAATCATAACGGCCGTTTGCAGTAACGATCTCAATCAACGGCAAAGCTTGGGGCTCATCATTACCCAAAACCGATGCCGTGATTTCCATTCCTTCAATGAATTCTTCTACCAAGACTTCTCTTCCATAGCAAAAGGCTTGTTTCAGTGCAGGTTCTAATTCTGCCCACTCGTAAACGAAATAGATGCCAATAGTAGAGCCTTGAGTTGGAGCTTTAACAACCACAGGTAGGGTTACTTTCTGCTGGAGTTCTGCTAAGACTGCAGGATAACCTTGTTGTTTCACCTTAAAATCTTTTAACACTTGAAACTGGGGAGTAGGTAATCCTGCTTCCACCAGTAGTCTTTTAGTGGTTATTTTATTAATGGCAATTGAACTAGCCATTACGCCAGGACCAGTATAAGGAATACCTAAGATTTCTAACATCCCTTGAATTGTGCCATCTTCACCAAAGCGGCCATGTAAGGCAATAAATGCTATGTCAACAGGTTTTTCGATTAACTTACTACAGACCTGCCGGTCGACATCAATCGGTATAACCTCATATCCCTTGGTCTCGAGAGCTTTACATACTGCTGCTCCGGTCCGCAGGGAAACCTCTCGCTCTTCAGACATGCCGCCGTATAATACGGCTACCTTTTTCATTATGTTTTCCCTCCTCAACTGATCTTTAGGTTATAGGATACCCTATAATACTACTCCTTTACTTTTCTCTATTAGATAAAGAATTCCTGTCTATAGCTTATTATCTTTTTTTAGAAATATGCTCTAAGTATCAATTCATAACTTTTAACTTACAAAGAAAAAGTTGCGGAATAACCGCAACTTATAAGAACAACTGTATTAAAATATTAACAAGGAAAATTAATGGTGTTTTTCCACCTTATCTATTTTCGTTTTAGCAATAATGGCTTCGGCCATCTTAGTCGGTATCTCTACATAATGATCAAATTGCATGGAGAAACTGCCACGCCCCTGACTTATTGAACGAAGGGTAATTGCATAATTCAGCATTTCTGACTGTGGAACTAAAGCTTTAACAACTTTTTTCTTACCCATGCCGTCCATGCCTAGGATCTTGCCCCGCTTCCCGTTTAAGTCACTAATAATATCTCCCATAATTGCTTCAGGAACAATAATTTCTACATGCATCATGGGCTCTAATAAAACTGGCTGTGCTAGTAAGACACCCTTCTTAAAGGCCATCGAAGCTGCAATCTTAAAGGCCATTTCCGAGGAATCGACCGCGTGATAAGATCCGTCATATAAGGTAGCCTTGATTCCCATAACTGGGTAATTGGCCAAGACTCCTTCTGACATTGCTTCTCTGATGCCTTTTTCAACCGCAGGAATATATTGTTTGGGTACTGAACCGCCGAAAATTTCCTCACCAAACTCTAAATCCTGTTGCTGAGAAGGACCTAATGTCAGCCAAACATGTCCAAATTGGCCGTGACCACCTGACTGTTTCTTGTGCTTGCCTTCCACTTTAATTTCCTTCCGAATAGTTTCGCGGAAGGGCACTTTAGGTGGAACTGTATCGACCTGGACCCCAAATTTACGTTTTAGTTTTTCGATGTTAATATCTAGATGGAGTTCACCCATACCTTTTAAGAGGATTTGCTTGGTTTCCAAACCACGCTCAACGCGCAGCGAGGGATCCTCCTCAATTAATCTATTGAGGGCTGCACCTAGTTTATCATCATCATTTTTAGTCTTAGGAACCAAAGCCAGGGCATAGTTTGCTTGGGCAAATTCTAAGGGAGCCATGGGGTCTCCTTGTTGGAGGTGATAAAGCGTTTCCCCAGTACTGGTATGGGCTAGCTTGGTTAAGGCTACTAAGTCACCTGGCACACCCACATTGATTGGAATCTGCGTTTTACCTCTCATGGTAAACACCTGATTAATTCTTTCCGGCAAACCTTTATTTAAGTTATAGAGGGCAGACTCTGGTTTTAATTTACCCCTCATTACTTTTAACATAGTTATTTTACCAACATAGGGGTCAACTGCAGTCTTATAGACATAAGCGGCACAACCTTCGTCCTGGCCTTCAGCAAGTTTGGGAGTTGGAAAAAAATCAGCCATTACATCCAGGAATCTCGTGACACCGATGTTTTTAGTTACTGAGCCTAGAAAAACCGGAACTACATTGCCTAATTGGAAACCTCCTATTAAACCCCGAATTGTTTCCTCTGGGCTAATTGTTTCACCCTCGAGATATTTAGTTAATAATTCATCATCTGATTCTACAGCTGCTTCAATTAGTTGTTCCCGATAGATTGCTACTTCATCTTCTAATTCGGGAGGTATATTCGTACTTTTTGAACCATCAGCTGAGACGTTCTCACTTGTCAGTAAATCATAATATCCAGCAAAGTTTTCTGCTTGTCCGATTGGCAATTGGCAAGCTACTATTCGAGCTTGCGGAAAACAGGTCTTTAATTTATCTAGGACATTGTAAAAATTGGCGTTTTCCCGATCCATTTTGTTTATAAAAACCATTTTAGGTAGACCCATATTTTCTACCTTTTCCGAAATCACTTCTGTCTGCACCTGAACACCCGAAGCTGCACAGAGGACAAAAAGAGTACCATCTACTACACGCATGGTACCTTCAATTTCGCCCAAAAAGTCGCTATAACCCGGGGAATCCAAAATGTTCAGTTTTTTGCCGGCCCATTCAACAGGAATAAGAGTAGAGTTAATGGTGACCTGTCTGCTAATTTCTTCAGGCAAGAAATCACTGACGGTATTGCCGTCTTCCACCCTGCCAAGGCGATTAATCGCACCTGACGTAAACAGCATGCCCTCAATCAGCGTTGTCTTACCTACACCACTGTGCCCTACAATGCCAATGTTGCGAATAGCTTCGCTAGGGTAAACTTGCATAGCTGTTGCCTCCTCCTTCCATAATGTCCTGGTCATGAACAATCTGACCAAGGACCACCAATATATATATTATTATCCAAATAATTAAAAATTCCTCGTGCTAAACCTAAGAAAAACAGGTTTTTTTCAAACTTGTCGTGTTATAATAAAAAATTAACAGGCAATAGGAGGGCAACAGATGTCAAAACCCACTAATATCAAGGGCCTACGCTTAAAAATATATTATTTTGCTTACTTTATGGTAGTGGCCGGTTTATTGCCATATCTCCCTTTATACTTAAAGCAACAAGGTGTCCACGAAATCCAAATCGGCTCCTTAATGGCAATTGGACCGTTAGTGATGATAATTGCTCAACCTTTTTGGGGGTTAGTTAGTGATTATCTAAGGGCTCCCCTCAAAGTTCTCCGTTTTACTTTAACCATGGGCATGTTAATCATTTTGCTTTTTTATATCTCAAATCAACTTTGGTGGCTAGGTTTAATCATTGCGTTATATATGTTCTTTACTAGTCCTAATGTGCCCTTAGCAGACAGCATTGCCCTAGACTACCTAAAAACATCTAAAAAAGGCTTTGGTAGTGTCCGCTTATGGGGTTCGTTAGGATTTTCGATGGCAGTATTATTGATGGGGCTTTATTTTAGTAAAGCTGGACTGAAAACCATCTTTGTGTTAACCGCACTACTGTTAAGTCTTTCCTTAATCGCAACAATCGGCCTCCCAAAAGGGCAAGTCTCAGCTCGGCAAAAGTTGGGTCCTGCTGCATGGAAGTTACTGACTTGCCGGCCCTTTTTATCCTTTGTAGGCTTTACCTGTTTAGTCCAAATCACCTTTAATGCCTACAACACCTTCTTTAGTTTATATTTTGCCTCCCTAGGTGGTAATACCAAGCTCTTAGGGGTTGCTTGGATGCTCTCAGCTTTAAGCGAAATACCTGTTTTTTATTATGGTGATTGGCTTTTGAAACGATTTGGAACAGATTTTCTGTTAAAGTTTGCCGGAGCGGTCTATGGGCTAAGGTGGCTCATATATGCTTACCTTACTACTTCTGAGGCCGTGTTGGCTGCACAATTGCTACAAGGTATCTCTTTTGGCCTATTTTACTTAGCTGCTGTTAACCACGCTAATCGGCTCACGCCCAGAGAATTATTAACTACCGGACAATCGCTCTTTGCAGCTATCACCTTTGGAGTAGGCTCGACGTTTGGAAGTATCTTTGGTGGTTTGCTCTATCAAGTTGGAGGCTTTCAGGGAATGTTTCTCGCCTTAGCCGCGATTATTTTGATTGCCCAGCTCTTTTTCAGTGTTACCAACCAACGCAGCTGCTCCGTCAACAATTAATTACAAAAAGGAGCTGTCTTTTCATGAATGTCATTCGACATCATCATTTTAGACAGCCCCTTTCATCGTTATTTATTGATTGTATTAATGAGATCCGTTTTACTCATTCCACCATTAGCTTTTTTCAGAATCACACCATTGTCATCTAGGACAAAGGTAGTCGGCATGTAATCAATCCGATAAGTGTTGGTAATTGGCCCTTTATCAGTATCTAAACCAACAGGTACATTAACTTTGTTATCTTTCAAAAAAACTTCGATAGTTTTTTTGTTTTCACCAACATTGATAGCTAAGATATTAACTTTGTCACCCAATTCGGTTTTGAGTTCTGTTAAATTCCTTAACTCACGACGGCTAGGTGGTGAATCTGTCCGCCAAAAGGTTAAAATAACTGGCTCATCTAATAGTTCTTGGAGGGAAACTGTGTTGCCAGCAAGAGTAGTTATCTTAAAGTCAGGAGCTTGTGCTCCTTCAACTGGTGCGGTAACCTCAGGTTTTTTAGTACAACCGCTCAATCCAAAAGCTAACAATAAAACTATCAATATACCACACGATAACTGTTTTTTATTCATACCTTAACCTCCCGAGTATCTAACATAGTTCTATCTTTGTATTAATTTGACACCTTTGAATAATTTCCTGCCAACAAAAAGGAAAAAGTATTATGCCTCTGCTAGCCGCATATCTATTATAAGATAATTTGGACGCGGAAGGTGTGATGCTATTTGACAAAGCAATCTCTGTTGTTAGGTACGGCAATTTTAGTATTCGCTGGTCTCTTTAATCGCATCTTAGGTTTTTTGTATCAAATTTTTATAATCGATTTAATCGGGGCCAAAGGTATTGGCCTTTACAATATGGTCTTTCCAATTTATATTCTTGCACTGGTGATAGCCTCAGCAGGTATTCCCTTAGCAGTGTCTAAATTTGTTGCTGCCGAAGCTGCGCATAACAACTTGCAGGGCGCGCGCCGAATTCTTAAGTTAGCGTTGCTCTTTCTATCGGCGACAAGCCTGCTTTGTACCATTTTGCTAGCTTACTCAATTCCATATCTAAAGGCCTACATTTTTCCCAATCCACAAGCCTATATCGTCTTCCAGGTTTTATTGCCGGGGATT
>CAZKEO010000156.1:0-5366 GCA_964551785.1 uncultured Eubacteriales bacterium
CCCACACGTTAGGTGTAACCGCACCACAACTGCGCTCATACCCAGCCACAATGGTAACAATGTGGAGCTCATTAGTTTCAATGTAACCGTTACCATTAGTGTCAAAACTGGCATAATTCAAATTGGCATCAGCCGCTATTAAGGCATCTTTCACTATATTCCTGTTAGCATCCCCAGTGGCTGCACCAGTGTTAGGATGGGCATAGGGTAGTGAGACTTTAACAATGCCATCATTGGCTGTTCCATAGGTTTCCGCCGCAGGATTAAAGTAAAAGCTCCCAGCCGAGTTTTCCTTGAAAAAGTTATTGACTGTACTTCCTGTATTGCCAAAGAAACTATTATTCCAAGCTGCATCAGTATTCTGAATAGCTATATCAGTGAAGCTTACTAACAGTACCAGTACCTTTTGGGGTCCACCAGCAGGCTGTAGAGGTACTGCCATACTCGGACCAGTACCTGAATCATAGTAAAACTTAGGCACCTTAGCACCTTCACTCAACTCAGTCAATTGGCTTTTCCACTCAGTACCACTGACCGGATCGAGCGGGGCAGGATCTATCCCTACCAGGGCTTCACTGGGTTGCAGTGCGCCGAAGGAGATTTCCGCGTATTTCCAGTAACCAGCATCATCCTGGACAATTACATTGTTATCAGCTGTGGTAGATGTCCAGTTTTGCCATTCATCACCGTTTAGATTAGCTTGAAAAGATTGTCCACTGGGTTGGGTAATTTGAATAGGATCAGGCGAGCTTGGGACTGCCTCAGCAAGAGGTAGGCAAAGACCGTAAATGCCCATCATTAGTGCCAATAAAGTTATAATCTGTTGTCTGATTTTCATTATTATGCCTCCCCCCAAGGTAACCAGATGCCTAGAGCTTACACTATCTCTAGTTAATGAAACCTATATATTTCAACATCCTATCTATCATTGCGACAGCTTCAGCCCTGGAAGCAGACAGCTGGGGCATAAAGTCACCTAACTGATTGCCCTGGATTATGCTGGCCTGATATGTTTGGAAGATAGCTTCTTCTGCCCATCGCCCGATTTTTCCCTGATCACGGAAGTTACCTGTCTTCCCCTTCTTATCGAACGGCTCTGTACCTGCTATAGCCATGGTCCTAGCAAGCATTACAGCCATTTCTTCTCGCGAGATCTGGGCATAGGGGTGGAAATTTCCATCGGCATAACCCTTGATCAGACCATGAGCGGAAGCTATGCCAACTGACTCGGCAAACCATCCCCCTGGTACATCCTTAAAACCTGCTTTCTTTTCGGTCACATCATCCGAATCCGCTAAACCCAGCGCCCTTACAAGCATGGCTGCATATTCTGCCCGCCTTACCTTACCCTCGGGCCCAAAATAATTAAGCGCCTGACCTTTTACGATTATTTTCACTGCTAACTTCTCAATATTGTCAGTAGCCCAATGCCCAGTCAAGTCAGCAAATTGAGTTTTGCTCTTCACTGCCACTAAAAAAATTCCATTCCCTCGATAGTTAAGCCTAGCAGTACTTTGTCCACTAAGCTCCGAAAAAACAGCGGGGACTGGTCTTAGCTCACCAGATACAGGATTGTAAAACAGCCCTACCGCGCGATCTGCTGAAATTTTCTGATCCAGCATAATAGTCCGAGCCACAAACTTGTGATACCCTGGAGCCTGCTGAAGGGCATTGCCTTTAACTTCAACTGCAAAACTTATAGGACTACCCACTATTTTCAGTCCTGCTTGGGTAGATGCTTTGACAGCAGCTGTCGCCACTGAACCTGCTACCTTGTTTATATTGACTACAAACTTAGCTGATGCATCTTTTTGAACTATAGCTTCCGTCGACAGCACGAGTCCCTCTGCAGGCAGATCATACCAGCCAATACTGGTTCTTAGCCGCAAGACAGCTTTTGAGTTTTTTTGAGCTAGGGTCCGCATAACTTGGATAGGAACTGCTATTTCGTAACTATTGCCTATGCTGTTAATCTGCAAATCATATAAGACCTTTTCGGTATCGCCTTTTTCAAGTAACGCTAAAGTTTTGGCAGTGTCTAGTGTAGCTGTTACCTGATTGCCTATCGTTGTTTCAGCAAAGTATCCCGTTGCAACACTAGAACTGCTGCTACCAGAGCTCACATTGTTTGTGGCTGGCCATGAATACTTTAGTGGAGCTGCCGGATAATATACTTCGTCAAAACTATGGTCATCCATAATCTCAGCATCAGATAAATTGTAATACTTATAAGGATTGCCGCCATCTCCAGCTAAAGTATCATCTAAAGTGGGATCTAGGTGATACCACTTACCCTCAATTTTCACCAAGAGCCAGGCATGATCTTTGGGAGTACCATTACTCTCCAAAGTACCCTTGACCATTTTAGTCTCAATCCCAGCCTGATTTAGTAATTTATAGCCTAACTGCACATATCCGTTACACACCGTCACGCCATTTTTCAATGCCGCGTAGGCAGTGTATCCGGCTAGGGAATAATCATAATTAATACGATTCAGGAGATAGTCATGAATGGCCTTTTCCTTGTCATGGTCATTCATGCCACTAGAAATTATTTGTCCAATAATTTTTGTCACTTCCTCCTCAACAAACTGCTCCTGTTCCTTTGTGGTGAAGTATTGAAAAGAATCAAAGGAAATGTCAGCATAAGTGGGAAAGTTACTGATCTTAAACCCTGAGATTAGACTAATACTACTTTCTGCATACGGATCTCTAGCAACAGCATTATCTCTAGCAGCTTTGACATCATTCTTGATGTTATCGGTATTTCCTGTATACCTTACCTTAAAAGCAGGCTCCCTGTCCTGGATGGCCTGAAAAATAACATTCTCCAAGGCGATTAAGGAGCTAGCCTGATAGTATTCTTGATTGGCAAAGGCAGTAGTTGGAAGCAAACAAGCACCAACTAAGTGAATTAGCAAAAGTAATTTTAACAGCTTGTTTTTCATTTAGTACTCCTTAAATGCAGTTTGACAGTAATATAGGCCTCTAGAAAAATATCGTGTATTTCTCATTAAAACTTTAGCCATTTTTTTGATTTCATAAAAATGACACCCAACTTTTAGTTAGGTGTCATTTTTGCTAGACATTTTTTCGAAGGCATAACGGTTCCATTTAAGGTTATTCTGCAATCACATTGATGCCGCCGACTATGCCGTAGGTCTTGTTAATAGATTTCACGGACATATTCACCTTACCATACTGCTCCATGATGCCATGAAAATCAGGAAACTGTTTGCGGGGCAGGATAATTTTCAGGATTAATTCCTTGCCATCTATCCCATAGCCTACCGTAGTGGTTACTGAGTATCCTAGGTCCCGTAAATTGTCTGCCAAAATCTTACCTGAATCAGGATGTTTATAAACATCTATTTCAATTAGGCCTAATGCCAGTTTCTTTTCAATTTTATTGGCTAAAAAGACTCCCACTATTTTGCCGACAGCAAAGGACAAAATATAGCCGTATCCAGATGAACTCGTTATTAGCTTAAAAGCATAAACAAATACAATGGCATCGATAAAAGTGGTGATATAAACGGGCTTGATTGCTTTCTGCGCTAAGAAAGCTGTTTTTAAATTTCCCAGACAAGTGCTAAAGACATTTAAAGCAAAGATAATTAGTAAATCAATTATAGTATTTAACATGTTTTTTCCTCCTTTCTACAAAAATAAAATGCCCCTGTCTGAGCAACAGGAGCATTAGTTTAGTTCCTTGTGGTTGTAGTGACTGTTTTATTATGGCAGATTTTTCGGTTTTTGTCAATGTAATCCTCAAAACCCTCGCTAATCCATTGACGCATATGAAAGCTTGATCCGATTGCTTTTTCATTATAACACCCTTAATTGCTGATCCCAGGTGATTTTCTAAGATATTCAGTTGACTTTACTTGGCTGAGCATGTATTTTGCGGTGCTTGCCCTTGAGATTTGCACTTTTACCACTCCGTGACCATAATAACCAACCTTAATCGGCTTACTTGGTTGGTCATTTAAAAAACCTACTCGAACAAGCGTCCATTCCAAACCGGCTGAACGGATAATTTCACCATTCCTAATAATCTCATCATACGCGCTCCGAACTCCGGTTCTGATGAATCCTACTAGGAAGCTGTATGTCAGATCAAATCGGTCTTGCTCATCTTTCACACTCCCTGTGGAAAGTGCAATAAGCCGCTTTACTCCAACTTTTTTCATCGCATCAATAATATTCTGCATGCCCTCGCTAAGTGCTGTGTCTTTAACTTTACCACTCCCGTTCTTCGTCTCTAATAATAAAGTTAAAAGTTTACCTAACCTTGTGCGCCAAAAATAGCTACATACTGATTATCCAAAACAAACTGATTAGTTGCCCATTTTAAAGTATTTAATACATAGCCTAACGAATCTGCATTATATCTTCCGGCTATTTTTTGATAGGCCAATAGCTCATATATTCCATTTTGATCAAAATCAACAGGATACAAGCCGCTCAACGGATTCACAAATCCTGTAATAGGTTGCTTTAGCTTACCGTTCTGGTAGTATATCTCATTTAGATAATCTGCGCCTTTGTATGAGATATCTAAAATGTATTTTAGATTATTAATCTTGCTGATAACTTCAACCTTATAATTATCTTTGTAAGTAACATCGTATTGGTATTGATTGTTATATACCTCAAAGTCGAACAGCAATTGGGCTCTATTGCCCAAAAAGGAATAAATGTAATAGTCCATTATCCCACCACTACCACCTGTTGCTATGCTAATTAGGATATCACTTACACCATTGCCGGTAAAATCCCCCAAAAATAGTGTAGGATTATACCCTGCATTTTCTTTCAGTGGTATACTATAAAACATACCTGACCTACCGTCCTGTATAACAAGCGTTATATTTTGAATAAATGGACTATCAGGTGTCTTTTTGCCGGTTAAATACACATTGTCAGGTATTCTATAACCGTTTACATCCCCCCTTGCATAATCGACAACATTCGGATGTACTCCATCTCTCTCAAAACAATAGTTATACATACTAATTTCTCCTTTCACTTCAAAAGCCTTCGCATAATACTTTATGCGCTAAACAACACACTTGCTATCATAAAGAAAACTTGGCTTGCGCCAAGCCTTTGGCGTAGGACAAAAAACACACCCCCGGATTCCCTCCGAGGGTGTCTAAATTTTTCTTTAAAAATCGCCAGATCACAAGCTGACGATGTAATGGTAAAGCTGTATTCTATTTTTCTTGATCCTCCGGTAAATCACCGAACAGGATACGCGTATAATCCCGCCTGCCGTATAAGACTCTCGACACGAAAACAATTCCATCTTCGTACCTGTAATATATCAGGTATTTGGCACAGACAAAAAAACGATAGTCTGT
>CAZKEO010000157.1:0-5339 GCA_964551785.1 uncultured Eubacteriales bacterium
CCGCCATAGGTCAAAAGGGGTTAGTTCAGGGCCTCATCATAACTATTAAAGATGCCAGTGGCAAAATTGTCTGGGACGGAACCGACTATGCAGCTAAGGAAAGTCCTAACCTTTTGAACAGTATTGCGCAACACATGGAAATGTTAAGTCCAGGCTGGCAGGGTGAACAGGTAACAAGTGTAATCACCTTGGTTAAAGCCAATCAACCAATCGGGTCTTTGGTGATAACCTCGGTTGGACCGTATTTCTTGACTAATGCAGAGATGATTTTCTTTATGCACATTTACCGCTGGATCTTGATTATAGCTGTCTCAGCTCTCTTAATACTGGTGGTTCTGGTCTGGTGGAACAGGCAAGGTATCCTGCAAGAAATGCAAAAGATTTCCCAGGTTGCTAAAAGGATAGCAACCGCACAGCCCATTGAAATAGAGCTCTTTGATTCTAAGAGAAAAGAGATTGCACACGTCCTAACAAGCATCAAACACCTTTCGGAACAGCTGGATGAACAGGAAAAAGAAAAAGCTAGAATTACCCACGACCTGGCCCACGAGCTACGAACCCCCCTGACAACACTCCAGGCTAACTTGGAGTTAATGGTGGAAGGTTTAGTAGAGTCTGACCCAGAGCGACTGCGCAGTTGTCATGAGGAAATTTTACGGATTATTCGTTTGGTAGGAGAATTAGAGCAGCTTAACAAATATGAGTTAGCCTCCATACATCTATCGACGGAAGAGTTCGATTTGGGTGAGATGCTACTTAACCTCTGTCGTAACTTTGAAGGAGTATTTCACCAAAAGGGTGTCAAGTTAAAGTTTACGGGAGCTAGTGAACTGGTCGTTGGTGACAGGGACAAACTCAGTCAACTAATGATAAACCTACTGTCCAACAGTCTGAAATACACAGGATCAGGTGGACAGGTGTTGTTACTGGTCAATGGGAACAAAGACTTTTTGCATATTGTCATCAATGATAACGGCGTAGGAATCCCTCAGGATGATCTTCCTCGGGTTTTTGAACGGTTATACCGGGCAGATACCTCCCGCACCAGGGCAACAGGTGGTGCTGGCATCGGACTCACTATTGCCAAAGCCATCGTTCAGGCTCACCGGGGGAGTATTAATATAGTAAGTCAGGTAGGAAAGGGTACGGAAGTTACAGTGGTCCTGCCCCGAAAAAAAGCAGAGGAGTGACATTTCTTGAAAAAGCTACTATTTACCCTAATTGCAGTATTGGTATTTATCGTGGGGGCTGGGGGAGCATATTTGGCCGCGACTGGCATGCTTTCTAATCTGACGGGTCAGCATGGAACGACAAGTCAATCGGCTTCTACCCAAGTAATTGAGCCAAACCAAAAGAATGAGCAGAATACCAACAATCAGCAGCAACCGCCAGCGCAGGATAACCAATCGCAAATGAATATGCCGGAAAATAACGGGCAGTCCACTCAAAATCATAACCAAGCTCAGGTTCCTGGTCAAGCTCAAACAGGCGGTCAGCAGAATCCAACTCAGTCGCCAGCTAATCAAACACAACCTCCTGTCCAGACTTTACCACCCGCACCTCCTATCAAGGTGATTAACCCAGAACCATACTATGATAAACTTACCCAAGCTCAAGCAATAATTGATGAGGCTAATAAGATGATCACAGTTGATCCTTTCACCACAGATAGTAAGGATGGCAGTATGAGTGCTCCAGATATGGCTAAACTCCATCAGGGTATCTATAAAATGTCCCAGGGTGTCACGGCGATGAAGGAAACTTTGGACACACTGAATGGTGAAATCAAAGGCCAAACCCAGTTTGGGGTGGATCCCTATCAGCAGTACAGAAATCAAGTTAACTCAGGTTATTCCTACGCAATACCATATAATCCTTATGGCGCACCTAATTATAGCTACCCCCAGAATTATAACAATCCTCAGGGAAATGGAACTAACCAAGCCCCTGTACAACAAGGACAACAAGGTACTCAAAACAGCAATAGCCAAAGTGCAACTATGCCAGGCATGAACCAATCAGGAACAACCGATACTAGTTCCGCTCACGGCAGTCAACAAGTACCGGACCAAGCCAATCAACATCTACAAAGTGGTAACCAAGTAAGCGGTGCTACTCAGACTGGCAACGTAGATTCTACTAATATCATCCGCTATGCATTGTATGGTGTCCTAGTGGTATCCCTTATAGCTGTATTTGCTTCAATTGCTGGCATCCTGAAAGGGTTATTCAAACCAGCAACTAACGAACAGGCGGGAGGTGTCGCTAATGTTTGATTATCTTAAGGAAAATCCAATCATAAAACTGTTGCTAAACTTAATATTAGGGATTATCCTCTTTAAGGTGCTTTTTGGCCTGGTTTTTGGGGGAGCTTCCACGGGGACCTTTCAGGGTTTGATAGTTTTGGTTCTGCAGTTAGTTAAGGTAGTGCTAGTACTTGGTCTGGTAGCAGGTAGTATGGTACTTACCAGTAAATTGCTTTCCGGAAAAGAGCTTAGTAAGCTTGATTTTACTCCAGAGCAAATTATCAAGGGTGTTGTGATTGGAATCTTAGGATTAGCAGCCTTCTACCTACTGAGTGGTACTTTGGGAGGAACAACAGGAGGTTATTACGCTTTTAACATTGGCGGATTTTTTACCAGCCTATTAACCCTGATCATGAATCTATTTAGTATAGCTTTGGTAGTGTTCCTAGCTTTAGGAGCTTTCCAAGCAGCTCGTCCCTATTTGGAGAAGGAATTCCAGAGTCTATTTACAGCAAATCAGACTACTGCTCAACAGCCAGTAACAAGTGTTGACGCTGGGAATGTTGAGGTAGCACCCCAGCAAAAAACCAGAAACAAAACAGATGAAGCTCCACATTAAAACATTATGAAAATCACAGGTCAATTTATCATACACTGGATCTGGTCAGTAGTCTTCGGCCTTATGACTATCAGCGGGTTTGTCCTGACGGGTGCCAAGTTCGGCTGGCTGATGAATTATAATTTACCTCAGGCCGATTTTATTCACCGGACCTTTGCTGTCCTATTTACCTTGCTGACAATTATCGCGGTGGGAATGGAAATATTTCGCATAGCCAGTGGAGCTAAGCGGATGGTATGGCTGATTGTGGGGAAAAGCGGTTTTCAACTATTCACTTTGTTAATCTCCTTAGTTTTTATTATTACTGGGGTTTTAGTCTGGACCTGTAATGAATATTCTAAGGCGGCGATGGTCTTTGCCTACCAAACTCACGAACTGGCAGCCTATGTAATTGCCGGAGCAGTTATCTGGCATATTTACAAAAAAGCACATGCCTTAATTTTGAACTAGCAGGGGGAGGTGGAGGATGTTTAAGACACCGTGGTTTAGATTTATGGTATGGAGCCTAGCATCTTTCTTCTTTTTCATTGCCGCTGGACTACTTGTCTCTCAAGTTGCCGGAGCCTCTGAAAAACAGTTTGAATTGTGGATGATGGGAATGATGCAGACCATGCACCAATCAATGATGGGCTCAGCAATGGCAGATTCTGCGGAGATGCAAAGCTTGTTTTATCGCTCGTCAGCTCAAGTAGTCCCTTTTATGGCAATGGGCATCTTGTCGGGCTTGCTAATCCGTTTTTGGAGGGGTATCCGTGGGACCAAATAAAAAGGGTTTTTGGGTTTTGGTGGTGATTTTCGGGCTATTGGCCTTATTAGGCATCGGTAAGGCCTATCTGGAAGGACCTAATACTGCTAAACATGATGTTTCAATGGGCAGTACAATGGGACAGATGATGGCAAAAGAGTATCAGAATAAACTCACCATCGATAGTTTACTGGCGCAGCCAGAAAACCCCGAGCAGGTTGCCGCAATGGCAAAACTTCATACACCGGCACCACTGATTAAAATCCTGTCTGATCTCAGTACTGCTTCCATCTACATGATGCTGCCTGTCCTGATGGGAGGTGTGGCAACATTACTGGTGTTGTGGATGGGCAAGGAGGTTAAATGATGTTGTGGAACATAGGCTCAATATATGTAATTATTTTACTGGCTATTTTAGTGGCTGGCTTGGGCTTGGGTGCATTTAAACTGTTGGAAACAACAGGAGAAGCACTTTGGGCCCGCAAAAGCGCCCAAAAACCGAAAAATGGAGGTGATAATAATAACAAACCTAATTTGCTAGGGTATGCGGCAATTGCTTTTACAGGCATTATCGTTGGTTACTTTGCCCTGGGATTGTCAGCAGTAAATAGTTCTGAAGGGCATGATCACGAAGCCCATGTGGCCCAACAGGGAGCCAAACAGGCAACAAGTGTGAATCAGCAAGCAACAAATGTAAACCAACAAACGCGTCTCCAATCTAGTTTGCCATCAACTATTCCAGGACAATCATTTAATGACCAGTTAAATAACCTAGACCAAGAACTTGGTGTTATGGAGCAAACCTTTAATAAAGGCAATTGAGATTAAATAAACGAGAAATAATTAAGCGGAGGGATAATATGAAAATTAATCAATGGTTTAAACTGGCTGTACTGGCTTTTGTCGGAATAATATTAAGTTCCATCAGCCTCTCTGTACTTAGTTCATCTTCCGGAACAGCACAAGTTATGGGGACAACAGCTACCCAACAGGATAGTAACAGCCACGCCGCCCACGTACAGGCTGCCAGCCAAGACACTGGTATGGCTGGTATGGCTAATATGAGTAGCAGCAGTCAAAATGGACAGATGGGACAAGCTGACCAAAATAGTCAAATGGGTCAGATGGGTCAGATGGGTCAGATGGGTCAGATGGGTCAGATGGCTCAAATGGGGCAGACAAACCAAGTTAGCGCGCAACAGTTAGATGAAATGCAGTGGAAAATCTGGTATATGCAAGCTAGATTAAATGCTCTACGTGCAGCAGCTAATCCTAACTACGGCTATGCTCCCGGCCCTCAGTTTGGACCTTATAGCGGAATGCAGCCTGGATATAACAATATGGCTAATACTGGCATGAACAACATGAGTAATATGCCTAACAACGCTACGAACAATATGAGTAATATGCCAAGTAATGGCACGAACAACATGAGTAATATGCCAAGTAATGGCACGAACAACATGAGTAATATGAGCAGTAATAACAATATGGGCGGAAATACGGGAAGTTCCAGTGGTTCCAGTAGTTCTGGTGGCGGTATGTCAATGCCAATGATGTAAACAGCAAAAAACCCTTTCAGGTATTTACAACAT
The DNA here is from genome assembly GCA_964551785.1 of uncultured Eubacteriales bacterium. Classification (GTDB taxonomy): domain Bacteria; phylum Bacillota; order Carboxydocellales; family JAJZTU01; genus CAZKEO01. Next base: position 5,206 of record CAZKEO010000157.1, read on the forward strand.
CTGAGAGGGTTTTTTAAAATGCTCACAAAAACCTCACACTTGTTAAGTATAATTTTACTATGGAGCAAGCTTATAGAAAATAGTAACAACTCGGAAAGTCAGTAATCAAAATGGGGAAAATTGGTTAACAACCA
>CAZKEO010000158.1:0-5312 GCA_964551785.1 uncultured Eubacteriales bacterium
TAGTGCTTCGAGCACACTGTCACTACATGCAGTAGTTGTCGCACTATCGCCAAACACTTGATCCCCTGTTAAGTTAATGCGTAGTTTGGTTCCTGGCCCGATTTCGTAATTTATAATGCTGTTATTACCCTGCCAGTTCCCTCCAGCATAAGGAGCTATGATAGTTTTAGTCCCAGAGAAGAGATAGCGGCCAGACTGTTCAGCGTTAGCTACTGCTTCGATGTGCTCGCGCAGTTGGGCTACTTCTTGAGCTATCGCCTTAAGAGAATTAGTACTGTTGGTGCCATTTGCCCCCTGCACTGCCAACTCTCGGGCCCGCTGTAATGTCTGAAGTGCCTCATCCAAGGCGGTGTCTGTACTTTCTAACCAAGATTTAGCATCCGATACGTTTTTTTGATATTGCTCGTTCTCAGATATATTGGTATGCATCCTCAAGGAAAATGTCAGTCCAATCGGATCATCCGAGGGACGGTTAATCCGCCTGCCACTGGCAAGTTGCTCTTGTATTTTACTCATCTCCCGCAAATTACTGTTCAAGTTACGGCTAAAGGTACCAATCATCATATTATTAGTAATCCGCATGTCCATCCCTCTTCCTATCTAGTCATTCCCATACCATTAATAATTTTGTCCAGCATCTCGTCCATTACGGTAATTACCCTTGCTGCCGCATTATAACCATGCTGAAAACGAACCATATTGGTCATTTCTTCATCCAAAGAAACCCCGGCCACCGCTTTTCGGCGGTTGTCCAACTGGTCAACCAACAGTTGCCCATTATCTGTCATTCTGGACGCTTCTTGCGAATCAACACCCAGTTTTCCTAGAAGGGCACGATAGTAATCGTCTACTGTCCCGGTAGTATTCGCATTTGCCCAGCCGAAAGAAGCAGCTCCCAGAAAGTTAGTTTCTTCCACAGTAATTACCTTATCTAAACCCGCACTACCCGACTTGACTTGGAGGATAAATTCACCTGAAAGTGGTGGTTCTTCAACTAACGAAGCATTAAGATCCATCCCTTGTGCTACTGCTTCAGTGTTTATTTTGGTAAGTAAATCATTGACCGAGATAATTCCAGCAGGTGTCAAGGCATCTCCACCCAAAGCATCCGTAAGGGAAATGCTAAAATTTTTGTCTCCTTGACTGAAGGTCAAGGAAGCATTAGGTCCAAAATCAGTTAACTTAAACAAGCCCCCTGCTCCAAGGTCCAACAGATTAGTGCCAGCTGTATAAGGCACAATATCAATCCCGTTACCTTGCGTAGCATAGCTCTGTTTAGTCACCCAGGAGCTAACTAAATTGCTTTGCCCTTTGGATAAATCCATTAACTGGAGGTGCTTTAACTCAGCTATCTCTAATGCGTTACTCCCATCACCCGTTATCGGTTTAGGTGGAGCACCTGGCTCGGGAGGAGTTTTCCCACTCGCGATTGTATTCAAACTACCTATAATAGCATCATCTAATTGCATTGCTTGTGCCAACGAAATTCCGGCTGGCGGATACACCCCATCAACGAAAGGTTTAAAGAAATTATTATTTTGGTTTCCGGTCAGGTCATAACCACCCCGATGGACTTTGTTGGTCTCCTCGACAATGGTTTTGGCCATACTATCTAAGTCGGCACGCAAACTAGGAATGATGCCAATAAACTCACCAGTACTCCAATCAGTATAACCGCGGGCTTCCAAAAGACCCTGCAGTTCTCCTGCTGAAAAAGTTGTTAACTGGTTGTCTTCTGCCCAGACCACATCTACATAGCCATGGTTCGCCGCGTTTTCTTGTGCTTTTAAGGCTACAACTTTATTACCCATTACAAGTGAGCGTCCACCAATGCCAACAGTAACTTGACCTAGCTGATTCTCGTTAACACTGATATTGACAATTTTAGATAGCTTGTCTACTAACAGATCTCGCTGATCCCTTAAATCGTTTGCCTTATCACCCTGTGCTTCAATAGGTAGTATTTGCTCGTTAAGTTGGGCAATTTGGCTAGCAATCGAGTTTACATCCTGAACCGTAACCTTGATATTATCATTTAAATCCCGCTGTAATTCACGATACTGTAGGTCTATATGGTTAAAAGTTTCTGCAACCATTAATCCACGCTGACGGACAACCGAACGCACCGATAAACTCTCCGGAGTTTTAGAGAGCTCTTGCCAAGATTGCCAGAATTGGTCCAGTACATTCCTCAAACTTGCGTCAGAAGGTTCATTCAGGATGACTTCGACTTTCTGCAAGACATCCCGTTTGGCTTCCCAAAGACCTAAGTTTTTATTTTCTGTCCTTATCTGGACATCAAGAAAATTATCTCGGAGACGCCGAATCTCAGCAACTTGTACACCTGTACCTACCTGCCCGGGGCCAATTGGCCTGTTATACCCTGGCACAGTAAAAGGAGTAGTAGCAGTGAGAACTGCTTCTTGTCTCGAAAAGCCCGCTGTATTAGCGTTGGCTATATTGTGCCCGGTTACATCCAGTGCCTTTTGATGAGACAAAAGGGCACTTCTACCGATTTCTAACCCAAAAAACGTTGAGCTCATCTGGCAATTCCACTCCTTCTACCCGTGAAAATTAAAACTGCTTATACTCTACGGTCAAATATCCTAGCCCGAGCTTGTTCTGTCGTAGCCTCTCCAGGCTTTTCCGGGTAACCTAGCATATCCTCCGCCCCAGTAATCACATTCACGGTAAACTCGATATAGCCTAGTGATTGTTGGACCAATTCACTATTCATGCTATTAATATTTTTCAATTCACCCAGAATTGTTTTTAAACCTTGGCCTACCTCTGCTAATCTACCCTGGTGTTCCACGTCAACTTTTGCGACTAAGGTCTGCAAGGTAACCTCTTCTTCAGGTATATTATAATGATTGGCTAAGGCTTGTTGCGCGCGACCCCGTTGCTCCTCAAGCTTCCCAACCCGTACCACAATCTTTTCTTCTTGTAGCGTAAATTCATTTAGAGCTGCCAAATCGCCTTTAACCAAAGTTGGTTGCTTTGCTTTAGCGATTTCTAACAGCTCTTGGTAGAGTTTCCGTTGCAACTCTAATACATCGACAAGCTCTATAATAATCTGCTCGCCCACGCTTACACTTCCCCTCTTCTAGGACTATACTAACTTATCCACTAGGGCCCGGACAAGCATCTTCTCAGCGATTTCTCCACTGCTAACAGCATAGTTACCAGTACGAATAGCTTCCTTAAGTTCTGCTACCCGGTCTTCGCGCACCTCAGAGGCGCCCTGTACAGCCTTCATATTCATTTTAAAGGTCTTAGCTTCTTCAGATACCTGGGTTTTATCTAGCCCATCTGTGGTTTTGGTTTTTGCTGGTGCCTTCTCTAGGCTATTGGACCGAATGCCGCCTGAGTTATAACTTTTTAATAGGTTGTAAATTTGATGATTAGAAATAATCACAGGTATCACCTCTTTCTTTTCCCATTTATAGAATCGAAAGGAACTAAAAGTTTATTGAAAACAAAAAACAGCCCTATGGGCTGATTATGTCACTGCAGGTCACTAATACTTCCAATCCCGCCGCCTTATAGCTTAAAGCTAATTTGTAGCTAAAATTTTCACTAAAGTTAAACTTATAAAATTATTCTTCCCGCGAATGCATTCTATGTCTATCAGGATTCTCTGTCTTCTTTTGGCTAGGTTTGGTTACCTGTGAAACTTCTTTGCCTAATTGCTCTGCACATTTCTCACAGAGTCTGCCAGCTGAGATACTTTTGCCACAAGAAAGACACTGCAGTTCCATATCGAAACTACCAGCACCCCCTACTAGCTTTCCTTCTCGCAGAAAGGAAAGAATTTTATAGGCTGAGATTCCGGTGTTCTCCCCAACTTCAGTAAGGTTACAGCCTGGGTTTTTCTGGATATAATTTCTAATCTTTTCAAATAATAGCTCTTCCTGTTCCCAGCAATCTGGGCAGAAATCTCTGCCAATGTAGTTATACAACTTTCCACATTTTTCACAGTTCTTAAGGTTCATCAATATCCCTCTTTCCATTGCTTACCTTAGCCAATCCAGTTGCCCAAGTCAGCACTACTACTTCTTTGGCACCATTCGCCATAAGAACTCTCGTCGCCTCCGAGATGGTAGTTCCTGTGGTTAAGACATCATCCACTAACAGTAACTTTTTCCCCATAAGCAGTTGTGCCAGCTCATGCTGTACCCGAAATGCCCCGACTAGGTTGGCCCGACGCTCTGCTCTAGTTAATTTAGCCTGTGTGAGAGTATCTCGCACCCGCTTTAGTAGGTCTACCTGGACAGGCAGGCCGAGACAGTTGCCTACCTCCCACGCCAGCAGTTCGCTTTGGTTAAATTTCCTTTGGGCATACTTACTGGGTGCTAGCGGGATAGGGACGATCAACTGTGTCCCGGCATAGCGCGAATCAGCCAAGACAGTGTCGGCCATCAGCCTTCCCATCGGCCGGGCCAAGGACTGTTTGCCGATATATTTATACTGGTAAAGAATTTCCCGGTAGATCCCCTGGTATTCCCCAACTGCTCTGGCGAAGCTATATGCTCCTTTAAATCCCAGACACTCAGGACAAACTTTTTCGTTTGTTAATATCCTTCCACACTTCCGACAAAATTCCTGCTTATCTGCCATAGAAAGTTGTTGCCAACAGCTAGCGCAAAATTGACCTTGCTGACTCTGTTGCAAACAAAAACAACATTGTGCTGGTTCTGGAAACAATAATTCCTGCAGGCGTTTTTTAATGTTCCCTAATATACTGATACTCAGTTGGTTCATATTCTCAAATATCCTTTGTTAGCTGCCTCAATATTCAAGGCTTTAATCCTCTGAACTGCCTGCTTCATTGTGCGAGAGACCGTCTCACTAATGAACCACACTTTTCCACTGGGATACTCGGTAGTTCGACCTGCCCTCCCAGCCATTTGAATCAAACTTCCTACTGTAAAAATGCGTTCCCGATTAGCTAATAAAACTACCACCTGGCAATTAGCAATGGTAACTCCCCTTTCAAGAATTGAAGTTGTAACTAATATGGGGAACCTCCCCTCCTTGAAGTCTTTGATTTTCTGATCTCGCTGTGAATCTTTCGCATGAACATACTGGATTCCCAACTGATTATTATGCCCCCACTGCTCATTATACCTGCCAACCGGGCTATCCCGTTGCGAGTGCACTACAGACCTCAGATATTCTGCCAGTTCTTTTGCTAAGGTAACTCTTGGGACAAAGATAAAGAGACGGCTATCGGCCTGGCTTGCACAATTAAATAGCAACTCCAGGAGTTCCGCAGGCAAAAATATTGTTCCTGCTGTAGGAACCCTGAT
>CAZKEO010000159.1:0-5306 GCA_964551785.1 uncultured Eubacteriales bacterium
TAGAAGGTCTTAGTGCAGCTAGGCAATAGAATCGCTCCGCTCACCACGGATGGTGAGCGCCTCTGAGGTGGCACGATGCCACGTCGAAGAGGTTGAGCGATTTCTATTAGCCTAGCAAACTTAGACCTTCTTTTTATCTTTCGTGCAATGCTCCGGACCGGCAACAGGTACTAGACCGGACAAGCCATGCTAAAAAAGGACTCCAAATCAAAACTGGACGGAACTGCTAGCTTAAAACATAAGTGATAACCGCAGCAATCGAAGTTAATATCACGGCTAATACCACGGCAGTTTTAATTACCTGATTTTCGACTCCAATAGCATCAATCGTAGCTGCTGCATTTTGCAGTTTAGCTGGTGAAATGACACTTGCTAAACCACCACCGATAGCGGTTCCAGCGGTAATGATGAAAGGATCTAGCTTTAATAAAGCTGAAATATTAAAGTTGTATTTTGTAAACATTGCAATCGCAGATGACTCACTACCTGTCACAAAGCCGCCAAATAGACCTAAAAAGCTGGACACTAAGGGGTAGAAACTACCGAAGAGTTGTGCTGAATTACTGGCTAAGACAAAAATCATATTTTTAGAGGAGTCCACTAGTTCCCATTTATCAGCTAGCACACTAAAGCCAGAGAAGTTCATGACATATGCAATAGCAAAGTAAATGGCGGCTGCCAAAGCCGGACGGGGGGCGCGTTTTTTCCATTTACTCAAGGATTGAACAAAATCAGCTTTGCTAGCTCTCAAGAAAGGAATAGCTAGAAGAGTACTAATCACGATCCAAGTATAGGAGTTCCAAATTGGCCTGGTTTTAATCATTTGTCCAGGGATAATCGAAAGAGCAAATTCCCACTTCTTATATAGCAGTGCAAAAATCGGTGGAGTAAAGTTAATAACTAGGGTAGTGGCAATCAGGATGAGCCAAGGAGAAATTGCTCGCCAAAGGGGGTAATCCTTTTCTAACTGGAGTTCTGCGCTAGTTAAGCTGGTTTTGTCGATAATCGAACTACCCGTAAGCTTCAAATATAATAGCATAGCGATTACTGTACATAAGCCAGCTACTACCCCAGTTAAAACTACAGCAAAAGTAGAAGCCATCGCAACTGCGCTAAAGCCGATTACTAATCCGGAGATGATGGCAGGCCAGAAGCCTTTTCGAACCAGGGCAAAACCACCTACTAACCATAGCATGGTAAAAGCTAAAGAGGTTGAAATGATGGGTAGAAACTTGGCAAAGATTAACCCAGCATCAGTTAATGACATTTTCGTTAAATCTGAAAAGATTACAAGGGGTGCACCTAATAAGGAAAACGTACATAAGGCATCATAGCCTAAGGCTGGAAGAGCTACAGCCAGAAAGGTTGAGTAGCCCATCGCCAGCATAATAGGTGGCAGGATGGAAACAGGTGTTGCTCCAACTGAGACTAATAAGGTGCCAATCCCAATATTGATTAACATAATCTGCACAGCCTTGTTTTCTTTGGCTAATGTTTTGATAAAAACTACAACTCGCTGTAGAGCTCCGGTAGTTTCCATAAAACTAATCTGCCAGATTGATGTTGCTACCACCAAAGTAACCGGCAGTGAAACGACAATTCCAGCCAAACTCGCCTTGAGGACCACAATTAACGGAGTATCAAACGCCAAAACTGCAATCGCCATTGCCGTTAACCAACCGATGATGCCACTAATATCAGCAGGCTTAGACCAGAGGGTCAAACACAAAAAAATTACCAACACTGGTAACAGGGTTAAAAAGATTTGCATAACTAAACTTCCTTTCTTATCGGGTGTAAATGTTTACCTTAATAATGGCAAATAATCTGCTATATTCTACAAAATAAGAAAAAACCCTTTTTTCCTAAGTCTGTAAATATTCAGACTATTATTTCAAGGATATTGACAAAATAAGTCGAATAAAAGGAAATAGCATAATAAACCATGCAGCAGGGGTGTACTGCAGTAAAAGGGAGGAGTGTGATTTAACTAATTGCTAATGTTACCAACAGAGGAGGGGTTTAATGCTGAATAAATTAAAAACAACAATCACAGGCAAACTAACAGTCTCACTAATTGTCGCTTTATCGCTATTGGTTACGATTTATACCACCTACACTGTTAGTGAAGACCGTAAGTCGGCAGAAGCAGCTTTAGAAAAAGAAGGCTTTGCGATGGCCAAAGAGACTGCCTTAGCTATCCAGTACGTAACGGAAAATGATCTGAAAGCAGGAGTAATTACTGAACAGGCACTCTTTGACAGAAAATACCAACTACTTAAAGATGACGCCAAAGCAGCCAACCGTACCTACAAATCTGCCTTTGACAATTATACAGATCAACATTGGCAGGGAATTATTGATGCATTTTTAACTAATGATAATGTATTGTTTGATACTTTGGTAGCAAATGGGGACAGTAAAAACTCTGGCTACGTGCCTACCCATAATACCAAATATAAAGAGCGCTCAAAACGTTTATTTAATAATGAGATGGGCATTAAAGCTGCGAATACGCAGGAGCCCCTGAGACAAGATTATATCAGAGATACTGGTGAGATAGCCTGGGATTTTGCCCAACCTGTTTTCATTAATGGGAAACATTGGGGAGCTGTCAGATTAGATATTTCACTAGCAACTATCGACCAAACTGTTAGTCAGAGGAGAAATTCCATTATCGTCAGAATGTTGCTCCTAACATTGGTTATCACTGGCGTAATCTACTTTTTATCTAAGTACATGCTGAGTAGACCATTAGCAAAAATCGTTAAAGCCACTGAGGATTTAGCGGTAGGTGATGGTGACCTGACTCAACGTTTGGAAGTCTCGTCCCAGGATGAGATTGGCATCATGTCCAAGCATGTTAACACCTTTATAGACAAACTCCAGACAATGATAGCTAACTTAGCTGGGGCCGTGGATCAAGTAGCGTCCACCGGTAGTCAGTTGTCCAATAGTGCCAATCAGGTGGCCAGAGTATCATCCAATGTTGCTTTGGCAATGGACTCGGTAGCTACTGGTAATAACAACCTAACCAGAAGTTCAACTAAGGCTGCCGATAGTGTCGGTCAATTAAATTCCGCCATTGAGCAAATCGCAATCGGCGCTCAACAACAGGCTAGAAGCATAACTCAGACAGCTGAGACCACTAAACAAATGGCGCTATCCATTCAAGAAGTTGCCGCAAGCGCCCAGTCAGTAGCCCAGTCAGCACGGAAAACCTCAGATGCTGCCAACACCGGTGAACAGGCTGTAATTACAACCATTAACGGCATGGGACAACTGAAGGACAAAGTGTTTGAAACAGCTGCCCGGATTAAAGAGTTGGGAGAACATTCGCAGCAAATTGGGGAAATAGTGCAAGTAATTGATGATATTGCTGAACAAACAAATTTATTAGCCTTAAATGCTGCCATTGAAGCGGCACGTGCCGGTGAACATGGAAAAGGCTTTGCAGTTGTAGCTGATGAAGTACGTAAACTAGCGGAACGTTCCGGTAAAGCGACTAAGGAAATTGCTTTATTAATCGGCACCATTCAAAAAGGCACCGATTTGGCAGTCACCGGTATGAATCAAGGGACTGAGGAAGTGGAACGTGGCGTTCAGTTAGCTCAAGATGCTGGAATTGCCCTAAAAGCAATTATTAAGAACGTGGATGAAACATATTTGCAGATTCAAAACATCAGTGCCGCGGCAGAACAACTAACAGCCAGCAGTACAGAGGTAGTCAAAGCAATTGAGGATGTGGCTGCAGTTACTGAGGAAAGTACAGCTGCAACTGAAGAAATGTCAGCAGGTAGTACCGAATTAAGCAAGGCAGTGACTACTGTTTCTAATATCTCTCAGGAGAGCTCTACCGCGACCGAGGAAGTTCTGGCCTCGACTCAAGAGCTAAACTTATCTACCCAGGAGATTGCTACATCTTCCAAGTCCTTAGAGCAGATGGCTCAAGAACTAAAAGGAATTGTGCAAAGCTTCAAGTATTAAAATCAGGTGTACCTCGAAAGACGTTGAGTGATAGGCTCAACGTCTTTTTGTGTCCTAAGGAAATTGCCTTCGGTAGGACACACCTGCTTTGACCCCTCTAACAGCGTATGATATAATAATCATAGATAATTCAAGCAAAATCGATATATATCGCGAAAATAATCAAAAAACAGTATATAATTAAATTCTAGCTTCGGAGGTTAATTGTGCACAAAAAAAAGAAACTCTTTGAGTTAGTCAAAAACATCATCCTAATTATTTTAGGCGCGATGCTGGTTGCAGTAGCCTTAGAAATCTTCTTCATACCAAATAATATTACTGATGGTGGTATCATTGGGATTGCCATTATTGTGGGATATCTAACTAAATTACCAATCGGACTTTTTACCTTTCTATTAAACCTGCCCTTTTTATTCATTGGTTATAAACAAATCGGGAAAACCTTTACTCTTTCCACGCTCTTGGCTGTCACTGTGATGTCGCTTGGAGTTTATTACTTACACCCAGTTCCACAGCTAACCAACGACTTATTACTGGCAGCTGTTTTTGGGGGAGTCATTCTGGGCATTGGGGTAGGTACCATCATCCGTTATGGTGGTTCCTTAGATGGAACTGAAATCGTTGGGATCCTAATTAGTAAGCAAGGCAGCTTTTCGGTTGGCGAAATTGTGATGTTTTTAAATGTTTTTATTTTAGGCAGTACTGGTTTTGTATTTGGTTGGGATAAGGCCATGTACTCACTGATTGCCTATTTCATTGCCTTTAAGGTGATTGATATCACGATTGAGGGTCTAGAAGAGAGTAAGTCGGTGATCGTGGTGTCTGAATACCCTGACGTGGTAGCTGAGGTGATTATGGCTAGACTCGGGCGGGGTGTTACCGCCCTGCAGGGTAAAGGTTGCTATTCTGGCGACGATAAAGATGTCTTATATATAGTGGTTACCAGGCTAGAATTAGCTAAGTTACGGTCAATAATTAATGAAATAGATCCCAATGCTTTTGTGGCAATCGGCAATGTCCATGAAGTGCTAGGTGGTAGATTTAAGAAAAAAGCTATTCACTAAGGAGGTGGAGTATTGGTTTTATTCAATATGATTTTTCAAAAAGGGGCTCAAAATGCCTTGAAAAGGAAAGCTCATCCACCCAAACATGCTGTCCACATAGATAAAGAGGCGCATAAAGTAAAGGTTGAAAGCCCTAAAGATCACAATGCACAAATAGATGTAACTAAGAGTGAAAGTGAATCGATTAACTAACTCAATTGTGATTCCACTGCAATAACTCTTGTATAAAAATGGTATTTATTTAGCGAGAAAATG
>CAZKEO010000160.1:0-492 GCA_964551785.1 uncultured Eubacteriales bacterium
AATCGGGGAAAGCCAAAAGCTTTTCCTTGTTAGAATTAATTAAAACGGTGAGCGAACACCCGGGAAAGTCACTTCTTCCAATGGAACCTTCAAATAAGGTATCTCCCGCAATAATGCTAGTTCCAGTGGAGAGACAAATACCTCCCGGAGTATGGCCAGGTGTATGAACTACCTTGAGTTCGAGCTGTCCCACCTTGATGGTATCGCCATCTTTAAGTAAAACATCTGCTGGCAAAAAGGATTTTTGCATTCCCATGAAAGCAGAAAGATTACGCTTGCCATCAGTCAGCATAGCGGCATCATCTTTGTGGATCAGAATTTTGGCGCCAGTAGCTTTTTGAACTTCATCCAGTGCCATTATATGGTCAATATGACCATGTGTCAGAATAATTTGCTGAATATCGATCCCCATTTGCTTGGCAGTCGCGACAATTCGCTTCCCCTCATCTCCAGGATCGATCACTGCCCCTACTTTGGTCTCCTCACAGCCGA
>CAZKEO010000160.1:502-5302 GCA_964551785.1 uncultured Eubacteriales bacterium
AGCAATTAGCTCCCATTGGTCCAACTGGTATCCATTCAAAAATCATTTCATCTTCCTCCATATCCTAATTATTTTTTATCCATGCGTCAGCCTGCGTACTCCGTAGACGTCTTTCACGCGAGAAATCCGATTGATGATATAGCTTAATTGTTCTAGACTCTTGATTTCTAAAATTAAGTCAATTGCTGCTTGATTCTGTTTGGTGCCTCGGGCATGTACTGAGTTAGCACTAATTTTAAGTTCGGAGATTACTGCCATGACATCAGTTAATAACCCCGCCCGATCCATCGCTGAGACTTCTATTTTAACCTGGTAGGCCTCCTGAATACCCTTATCCCATTCTACCTCAATCATACGGTCCACTTCACTGCCTTTATGGCTAGCAATGTTAGTACAGTCATTACGGTGAATGGATACTCCGCGTCCCCGGGTAATAAAGCCCACGATCGGATCTCCCGGTACGGGATTACAACAATTCGCCAAGCGCACCATGATATTATCTACACCTTTAACGATAATCCCCTGATTAGCTTTGACCGCGCTAACCCAAGATTTGGTCTCTGATTTAAATCCGGCTAGTTCATCAGTGACAGATTTAATGTTTTCCTTTTTCTCTTTCTTTTCTTTCTCTTCTTTAAATTTCGTGAGAATCTGACCAGGTGTTAAAGTTCCATCACCAACAGCCGCAAAGAGGTCATCCGTGGTAATAAAATTAAACCTTTTCATGCTTTCCTGGAGTTTCTCATTTTTAAGAACTTCGTTGACCTCCAAGCCTAACTTCTTGCCTTCACGCTCCAGGGCTTCTCGGCCTTTGACAATGTTTTCATCCCGTTTCTCCCGTTTAAACCAGTTTCTAATCCGGTTTTTCGCTTGGGAGGTCTGGACCATTTTAATCCAATCACGGCTAGGCCCAGCGGACTGCCGACTGGTCAGGATTTCAATAATATCCCCGTTATTTAATTTATAATCAATCGGGACAATTTTACCATTAACCTTAGCACCAATCATCCGATGACCAACATCAGTATGGACCCGATAGGCAAAATCAATCGGAATGGAGTCTTTGGGTAATTCTATGACATCACCCTTGGGTGTAAAAATAAAGACCGAGTCATCAAAGAGGTCTATTTTAAGGTTCTCCATAAACTCCCGGGCATCCCGAAGTTCATTCTGCCATTCTAGGAGCTGTCTTAACCAAGTCAGCTTTTTATCCATATCTGAATTAGCCTTATCAGAAACCCCCTCTTTATATTTCCAGTGGGCGGCAATCCCGTTTTCAGCAATTCGGTGCATTTCATGGGTGCGAATTTGAATCTCAAAAGGCTCTCCACCAGGACCAATTACGGTAGTATGAAGAGATTGGTACATATTCTGTTTAGGCATCGCGATAAAATCCTTAAACCGGCCCGGGATCGGCGTCCAGAGCGTATGGACAATTCCTAACGCACCATAACAGTCTTTGACAGTATCCACAATAATACGAACCGCAATCAGGTCATAAATCTCACTTAAATCCTTCTGCTGTTCCCACATTTTCCGGTAAATACTATAAAAATGCTTGGGCCGGCCAGTGATGTCGCCTGTAATATGTACTTCCACCAGTTTTCTGTGCAAAATCCGGATTACTTTATTAATATAATCTTCCCGTTGTGCACGTTTGCTGGATATTTTTTCTACCAGTTCAGAATAGGTTTCCGGTTCCAAATAGCGTAAGCACAAATCTTCTAACTCCCATTTGATCCGGAAAATACCCAAACGGTTAGCCAAGGGAGCAAAGATTTCCAACGTTTCGGTGGCAATTTCCTTTTGCTTTTTGACAGATTGATGGCAAAGGGTCCGCATATTGTGCAAACGGTCTGCGAGCTTAATTAAAATAACTCGGATGTCCTTAGCCATTGCCAAAAACATCTTTCGTAAATTTTCGGCCTGGTGTTCCTCTTTAGAATGGTATTCAATCTTGCTGAGTTTAGTTACACCATCAACTAACAAGGCCACTTCTTCGCCAAATTTATTCTTAATATCCTCAGTGGATATCTTAGTGTCTTCAACCACATCATGTAGAAGCCCTGCTACGATGGTATCTTGATCCATCTCTAGGCGAGCCAGACTAACAGCTACTGCCAGCGGGTGAGTTATGTAGGGTTCGCCAGAATTACGTAATTGGCCTGCATGGGCGTCCTCCGCATAATTATAGGCATCTATGATAGAATCCACTTGTATATTAGGATGATAGGTTTGAATCTGTTTAATTAGGCTCCCTAGCATTTCTGACGTCAATTCTTATTACCCCCTCAGCTGCCGCGCTCTATCTGTCTTGCTTTTCTAAGCAAACAAGTGCTTGATTTCTTCTGTTCCTGCTTTAAGCAAGCGAAGGCCAAACTGCTCAAACTCTGCTTTTTGCTGTAGCCCAGCCTTGTAGCCAGCTACTTTTTCTAAGCTGAGCTTTTCCTTTGGTGCTGATTTTAGCAAAATTTCCATATTTACATGGGTGGAGTTGGTGTGCAATAAGCCTAATTCCTCAAAAATAAGCAAGCCTTGCTCAATGGTGTGTTGTTCAATTCTAACTTCCGTACTGGGATAGCGCCCTTGCATGAGTGTTACTAAAGTATCAGAAGTAGTTTGGATCGGCTCAGTACCTTGGGCCAGTTCACGCAACAGTACGTATAGCTGACCTAGTACCTCCCGCCCCGGAGCAGCAGTTTCCAAGATAGCTCGGTTAAGCTGCAGATCCTGCTCACCAAAAAGGAGATGTACCTGCATACTAGTTTCCTTCTCGCTAGCTGCTGCAATAATTTTCTTTAATTCGACATTGTTAAAGGGTAAATTATATAAAATTACATGTTCGACACTAGATTTTAGAATTCCTTCTCCCCAGCCTTCTCCATAAATTTTCCAGTTAGCCCTTTCCTTATACAGTTGCGGTAGGTCTTCCTGTAGAAATTTGTTGAGTTGGAGCGCTGTTTGGGCATTGTTGACATAGATTAAGGTTTCAGCATTACTTGTTAGGAGTTCTTGAAGATAGTTATCTTTGTCTGCACAGCTCCTTTGATCAACTAAACTGATATTCCAGCACTGGAAAGGATTATCGGGGAGAGTACTGTCTTTAATATCCTTCAGGTTGAGTTGTAAACTCACCCGGTTATTCCATTCATTTTTTTCTAGGGCAAAGGCTAAATCCAATAAGTTGCTGTCTTTAATGTGTGTTATTGCTTTCCCTTGTTGAAAACCAATCGCATCTAAAAAGCCGTGGGCACTTTTCACCCTAAGTTTGAGATGCACACCCTCTTTGCCTACCCCACGACATTCAACCACCTTGGCATCGCGGCAAGCCAAAACTGGACCAGGATTTTGGTGTCCAAAGGGCTCCAACAGTTCCAACTGATCTACAAGGTCAAGATTTAGTTCGGAAAAAGCTACTACCCCATCTACTTTAACTTGAGGATGCAGCTTTTCGGCGGATAGCACTCGATCGGCATGTCGATTGATGGCCTGGCGAAATTGCTCAATTTGTTCTACACCTAGCGTCAGTCCGGCAGCGTTCTTGTGTCCCCCAAATTTGATTAGATAGGCTTGGCACTCAGTTAAAGCCTGGTATAAATCAAAACCCGGAATGCTCCGGCAGGAGCCCTTGGCCTGATCCCCGTCTGGCACTAGTAAAATAGTTGGGCGATGATATTTATCTACTAACCTGGAGGCAACTATGCCGATAATGCCAGGATGCCAGCCTGGTTGGGCCAGCATGATTACTTTATCCAGCTCAAAATTATGCAGTCGCTCAATTAGCTCAATAGCCTCCGTGGCCATTTCTGCTTCTATCTGTTGGCGGGCTTTATTTTCCTGGTCGAGCTGTTTGGCGATCTCTAAAGCCTCCTCTGGCTCGGTACTTAAGAGTAAGCTGACACCTAGTTTAGCATCACCTAAACGTCCAGCTGCATTAATCTTGGGTGCTATGATGTAACCAACTTGTCCCGCACTAATTTGCTTACCTGTTAAGCCACAAACCTCAAGCAGCGCCCTCAAACCCGGACGCTGGGCTGTGGAGAGCAAAGTAAGTCCATGCTTAACAATAATCCGATTCTCCCCTCTGAGTGGTACAATATCGGCAATTGTTCCCAGCGCAACTATGTCGAGCAGCTCTTGTCCTGCTTCTGCTAAAGGTAGCCCCGGGTGGAAATGCTGGAGCAAGGCCTGCGCTAATTTAAATGCGACACCTACGCCGGCTAATTCCCTAAAGGGGTATTGACTATCCTCTCGTTTAGGGTTAATCACCGCCACTGCAGCAGGCATTTCCGCTGGCACCTCATGGTGGTCAGTGATAATTAGGTCCAAACCAGCAGCTTGCGCCCAAAGAGCTTCCTGGACAGCACTAATCCCCGAATCCACGGTAATAACCAGGGTAAAACCCTCAGCTTGAGCCCATTCTAAAGCCCCAATATTAAGCCCATAGCCTTCTTCCATGCGATCAGGGATATAATAAGCTACTTGTGCACCTAAACCTCTCAGAGTGAGGGTTAGGACGGTAGTACTAGTGATGCCATCAACGTCATAATCTCCATAGACCAGAATTTTCTCAGTTTGCTGGATTGCCCTTGCTATTCTATCTACGGCCTTATTCATGTCAGGGAGTAGGTAGGGCGCATGGAGATATTGCAGGTCAGCCCACAGGAATTCTCTACCTTCCTCCACGGAAATAATGCCACGATTAACCATAATCCTGGCCACGATGTTAGATATCTGCAATTCTTGAGCCAGACGTTGTTGTATACCTGGTTGACTTTCGGCTGGTCGCCTTTTTTTCGG